>NZ_JBEXKU010000002.1:0-224909 GCF_040609575.1 Streptomyces sp. NPDC004647
TTCTGCGTGTTTGGTCTCCAGATTTTTTTTTATCCTATCTGTCTCCTTCGAGACCACCCGGACCCTCTCCCCCACGCGCCGGGGGGGGGGGCGGCCGGGCGCGCCCCCCCGCCCTTCGGCGTTCATCACCGCTACTTGCGCATGACCTCCGGCTCGTGCCGCCGCAGCAGCCGGGCGACGATGACGCCGCAGACCGCGCCGAGAGCGAGCAGCACGCCCATGTCGAGCATCCAGGTGCTCAGCTCGTGGTCCCACAGCGGGTCGGGGTTCGCCGGGTCCCAGGGCAGCAGCTTGTTCAGCTGGGACGTGGAGCCCGCGGCCGAGACTGCCCAGCGGGACGGCATGAGCCAGGCCAGCTGCTCGACGCCCACCTTGTCGTGGAGCTGGAAGAGGCAGCCGGTGAAGACGACCTGGACGATGGCGAACATCACCAGCAGCGGCATGGTCTTCTCCGCCGTCTTCACCAGCGAGGAAATGATCAGGCCGAACATCATCGCGGTGAATCCCAGCGCGATGACGGGCAGTGTCAGCTCGATGCCGGGCGAGTCCGTGAGGATCAGGCCCTCGTCCGGAAGCTTCCGGGGGATGAATCCGATGGCGCCCATGATGGCGCCCTGGATCGCGGTGATCACGCCGAGCACGATCACCTTGGACATCAGATACGCCGACCGGGACAGACCGGTCGCCCGTTCCCGTTCGTAGATCACCCGTTCCTTGATCAACTCACGTACGGAGTTGGCCGCTCCGGAGAAACAGGCGCCGACGGCCAGGATCAGCAGAATGGTGCTGCCGTCCCGGTTGGAGAACGGCGGCTTGCCCGTCGGGGGCCCGAGCGCCAGGCCGTGATCAGCCGGGATCAGGACGCTGACCACCCCCAGCACGGCGGGCAGGATCAGCATCAGGCCCAGGAAGCCCTTGTCCGAGATGATCACCGACACATAGCGCCGGACCAGGGTCCACAGCTGGGAGCCCCAGCTCTGCGGCTTGGGCGGCCGGGTCTGCTGCGGCTGGACGTGCACCGACTGCGGGGCGACGGCGTCGATGTCCGCGGCGTACATCTGGTAGTGCTGCGAGCCGCGCCAGCGGCCCGCCCAGTCGTAGTCGCGGTAGTTCTCGAACGCGGAGAAGACATCGGCCCAGCTCGAGTAGCCGAAGAAGTTGAGCGCCTCCTCCGGCGGGCCGAAGTACGCCACCGCGCCGCCGGGCGCCATGACCAGCAGCTTGTCGCAGAGCGCGAGCTCGGCGACGGAGTGGGTGACGACCAGGACCGTACGGCCGTCGTCCGCGAGGCCGCGCAGCAGCTGCATGACGTCGCGGTCCATACCCGGGTCGAGGCCGGAGGTCGGCTCGTCCAGGAAGATCAGTGACGGCTTGGTCAGCAGTTCCAGCGCCACGGACACCCGCTTGCGCTGGCCCCCGGAGAGAGAAGAGACCTTCTTCTCCTTGTGGATGTCGAGCTTGAGCTCGCCCAGCACCTCGTCGATACGGGCCTTGCGCTCGGCCGGCGCGGTGTCACCGGGGAAGCGGAGCTTGGCGGCGTACTTGAGGGCGGTCCTGACGGTGAGGTCCTTGTGCAGGATGTCGTCCTGCGGGACCAGACCGATGCGCTGCCGCAACTCGGCGAACTGCTTGTACAGGTTCCGGTTGTCGTAGAGAACATCGCCCTGGTCGGCCGGACGGTAGCCGGTGAGCGCCCGCAGCAGCGTGGACTTGCCGGATCCGGAGGGTCCGATGACCGCGATGAGCGACTTCTCCGGGACGCCGAACGACACATCCTTGAGGATCTGCTTGCCCCCGTCGACCGTCACCGTGAGGTGCCGGGCGGAGAAGGAGATGTCACCGGTGTCGACGAACTCCTCGAGCCGGTCACCGACGAGCCGGAAGGTGGAGTGTCCGACGCCCACGATGTCGCCCGGGCCGATGAGTTGGCTCTGGACGGGCTGGCCGTTGACATACGTGCCGTTGTGGCTGCCGAGATCGACGATCTCGAACCGGCCGTCCGGCGTCGCCCGGAACTCCGCGTGGTGACGCGAGACCTGGAGGTCCGAGACGACCAGCTCGTTCTCCAGCGCACGGCCGATCCGCATGACATGGCCGACGGCGATCTGATGGAAGGTCGTGGGGCTGCGGTCGCCGTAGGCCGGCGGAGCCCCCGCGCCGCCGCCCGCCGGCGGTTGCCCGTGACCGCCCTGCTGCGGAATCCGACCGGCCGGGACCTGACCGCCGGGGAACTGCTGCGGCTGCTGCCCGCCCGCTTGGTGCGGGACCTGCGCGGCCCAGCCGGCGGCGGCCTGCTGCTGGGCCCGGTCGGGCTGTTGGGCCTGAGCCTGCTGTGGCGCGGCCATCGCGGTCTGTGCGCTGTGGGACCCGGCGGCGGAACCGGAGAGGCTCAGCCGCGGGCCGTCGGTCGCGTTGCCGAGGTGCACGGTCGAGCCGGGGCCGATCTCCATCTGGTGGATCCGCTGACCCTGCACATATGTGCCGTTGGTGCTCCCCTGGTCCTCGATGAGCCAACTGTGGCCGCCCCAGCGGACGCTGGCATGCCGCCAGGACACCCTGGCGTCCTCGATCACCATGTCGCCCTGCGGATCGCGTCCGAGGGTGTAGGACCTGGAGGGATCGAGAGTCCAGGTCCTTCCGTTCAATTCCAGTACGAGTTCCGGCACTCCATGCCCCACTAGTTGTCCCCCGAGCGACTCTCCCTGCACAGGGAGTCTAGGGATGGTGAACATCGTGAGGAACTATTTCAGGCTCGGTCGCCGGACTGAAAGCCGGGCCATGACAAGGCCGCAGGCCGCGCGGCGTTGACTGGAGCGAAAGCCGCCCGGAGAGTGGTAACTGCCCACGGATGCCCATGGATCATGAGTTAACAGGGCAACCCGGCACACTGATCGGGGGGTCTGTGATGCGTGCGAGCAAGGGCGGGGGCATTCCCTGGGGCGATGTGCTGCTCGCCTCGATCGCCGCCGTGAGCTGGTCCTTCCTCGCGATGGCCGGGACGGCCGCACTCGGGCTGCACCTCCTCGGGGCAGATGCGGCGGGCTCGTTGGGCCCGATGGCCGCCGCCGCGACGGTGCTGGCCGTGAACGGCCGGGTCATCCCCTCGGGAGACGTAGGGGTGTTCGGACTGGAGGGCGCGCAGGCCGAGGCCGCCGTCGATATCGCGCCACTCGGGGTCGGGCTGGTCGGCGCGGTGCTGCTGGCGTGGATCTTCCTGCGGGCGCTGCGCGGTCCGCCGGTCGGCGGCGCCGAACTCGCGGCCCGTACGGGCACGGTGGCGGCGCTCTTCCTCGCGACGCTCGGCGGGCTCGCGTGGGCGGGCAGCGACACCATCACGATCGACGGCCGCTCACTCGGCCTCGGCGGCACTCCGGGCGGCGGGCTGCCGGACGGGATCGCCGACAGGCTGCCGTACGGTCTGGGCGACGTCGGGGGCCTGCTGCCGGAACGGCTCGGCGACCTCGCCCGTGCCAAGGCCTCGGTCGGCTTCCGGGTGGACGCCCCGGCCTCGCTGCTCGGCGGCGCGCTCTGGGTCCTCGGCGTACTGCTCATCGCGCTGCTCGCCTCGCGCCGTACACCGCTGCCGGAGGGCTGGGACGCGGTGCACCGGGCGGTACGGCCCGCGGTCTCGGCCCTGGGCACGGTGCTGCTGGCCGCGGTCGCCGCGGGGCTGGCTGCCACCGGGTACGCGGCCGCCACCGACGACAACCCGCGCCGCGTCATCGGGGCGGCTCTGCTCGGGACTCCGAACGGGGCGTGGCTCGGGGTGCCCCTGGGGCTGTTCGTGCCCTGGCACGGCCGGGCGACGGGGGCACTGGCACATCTGCTCCCCGACCCCATGAACCGGCTGCTCACAGCCTCGGACGAGCCCTTCACCGTGGGCAGCCTCGCCGAGCTGGACAGGCGGGTGTGGCTGCTGGCGGTGGCGGCCGCGCTGCTGATGCTGTCCGCCGGGGGTTCTGACAGCGGTACGCACGCCCCGGGGACGCTCGGGGGCGGCGGCCTTCGCCGGGCGCTGCGGGCTCCGTCTCGGCGCTGCCACCGCGCTGGCCCTGGCGCTGCTGGTGCGGCTGACCGAGGTCTCAGCGGACGCGAACCTGTCCGTCCTCGGCTTCGACGCCTTCGGCGCACGGGTCGACCTGCGCGGCAGCGTGCCGGGGGCGGTGCTGCTGGGGGCGCTGTGGGGAGCGGGGGCGGGGGTGCTCGGCGCGCTGGCCGCCTGCGCGGCGGGTCGCTCGGCGCGGAGCGAGGGGTACGACAGCGGCCGTACGTACCCGGACCACGCGTACGGCCCCGGCCCGTACAACCCGAGCCCGGTGTACCGGCCGTCGCACGACGAGACGAACCCGTATCTGCGCCCGGCTCCCGGCGACGCGACGGCCGACTGGGTCCCGCCCCCGGCACGGCCCGGCAGGACCTGGCCGCCGGAGGCCCCTCCACAAGCGGGTCCTCCGGAAGCGGGCCCTCCGCATCCAGGCACCCCCCGCCGGGGCTAGCCGCCTGCAGGGGCCGCCCGCCCGCCGGGCCGGAGCGCGGGCTCCTGACCTGTGCGGGGCTCCGCCACCCAACGGCCGAGGCCCGGTGGCCCCTCCCCCGCGGCGGAAATCCCGTGGCCGGAAGGATGCGCCCGCAGCACCCGGTGTCCCGTGATGCGGGACGGGGGCGCGGCCCCGACCCGCACACAGATACGGTGGGAACACCATGAGCGCATCGCAGAACCCACCTGCCACGGCCGTCCCGGGCGGCGACAAGTCGGGCGACGACGTCCCCACCCTCCTCGTCAAGATCTTCGGTAAGGACCGCCCCGGCATCACCGCGGGGCTCTTCGACACCCTCGCGGCCTACTCCGTCGACGTCGTCGACATCGAGCAGGTGGTGACCCGGGGCCGGATCGTGCTGTGCGCTCTGGTGACCGCACCCCCCTTCGGCAACGGTGCTACCGAGGGCGAGCTGCGCGCGACCGTGCACGGCTGGGCCGAGTCGTTGAAGCTGCAGGCCGAGATCATCTCCGGCCGGGGCGACAACCGCCCCCGCGGCACCGGCCGTTCCCACGTCACGGTGCTCGGCCACCCGCTGACCGCCGAGTCGACGGCCGCCATCGCCGCCAGCATCACCGCCACCGGCGGCAACATCGACCGTATCTTCCGGCTCGCGAAGTACCCGGTGACCGCGGTCGAGTTCGCGGTGTCCGGCGCCGAGACCGAGCCGCTGCGCACCGCGCTCGCGACCGAGGCCGCGGCGCTCGGCGTCGATGTCGCGGTGGTCTCCGCGGGCCTGCACCGCCGCGCCCGGCGCCTGATCGTGATGGATGTCGACTCGACGCTGATCCAGGACGAGGTGATCGAGCTCTTCGCCGCGCACGCCGGCTGCGAGGACAAGGTCGCCGAGGTGACGGCGGCCGCCATGCGCGGGGAACTGGACTTCGAGCAGTCGCTGCACGCGCGCGTGGCGCTGCTCGAGGGGCTCGACGCGTCCGTGGTGGACAAGGTGCGTGCCGAGGTCCGGCTCACCCCCGGCGCCCGTACGCTGATCCGCACCCTGAAGCGGATGGGCTACCAAGTCGGTGTCGTCTCGGGCGGTTTCACCCAGGTCACCGACGACCTCAAGGACAGGCTGGGCCTGGACTTCGCCTCCGCCAACACCCTTGAGGTGGTGGACGGGAAGCTGACCGGCCGGGTGATCGGCGAGGTCGTGGACCGGGCGGGCAAAGCGCGGCTGCTGCGCCGGTTCGCGGCCGAGGCGGGCGTACCGGTCGAGCAGACCGTGGCCATCGGCGACGGCGCCAACGATCTGGACATGCTCAACGCGGCGGGGCTCGGTGTGGCGTTCAATGCCAAACCGGTCGTCCGCCAGGCCGCCCACACCGCCGTGAACGTCCCGTTCCTCGACACCGTGCTCTACCTCCTGGGCATCACGCGCGAAGAGGTCGAGGCGGCCGAGACCCACACCGACTGACGGCTTCGGGAGCGCTCACCGGCGGCAGGTCGCACCCCGTAGGTCGCGCAGGCACCAGCAGGGCCCCGGCACGCATCGCGCGCCGGGGCCCTGCCGTGTCCAACCGTGCCGTGTCATCAGTGCCGCGGGCCTATGGCGTGCAGACCCATGGCCTACGGGCCTGCTCCTCGCCGGGACGGCCTACTCGTGCGGCGCCCAGTAGTCCAGCAGCTTGCCCACACCGTGCTCCACGGACTTCCACGAGCCGTTGAAGCCGACCACGGCTATCGCCGCTGTCGGGAAGCCACGCCGGCTCATCCGCTCCAGAGCGTCGCCCTCGGCATCGCCCGAGAGGGCGTCGGCCAGCGCGTGCATGCCCGGGTTGTGCCCGACGAGCAGCAGGTCCTGCACATCGTCGGACGTCTCGTTGAGCAGCGCGAGGAGGTCGCCGAGCGTGGCCTCGTACAGCCTCTCCTCGTATACGGTCTTGGGCCGCTGCGGAAGCTCGTGCACCACGAGCTTCCAGGTCTCCCGGGTACGGGCCGCGGTCGAGCACAGCGTCAGGCCGGGGTCGATGCCGGTGTTCGCCAGCCAGCGTCCGGCCACCGGCGCGTCCTTGCGGCCGCGCTCGGCGAGCGGACGATCGTGGTCGGACACATCGGGCCAGTCGGCCTTTGCGTGGCGGAGAAGGACGATCCTGCGGGTCTCCGAGGGTCCGGGGGTAATTTCCGGTGAAGATGCAGCGACGCTCATGCGTCCCAGCTTCGCATGAAACCTGTGGCGCGGCGCGGGGTGTTGGGACGCTCGCCCGGGACGGGTGACGCCTGCGCCGTGCGGCGCGGCGCCCTGCGGCGTCGCTCCCCGCCCGGCGCCCGTGATCTCGCGCCGCGGTGTCACCGGCCGCTGTGCAGCAGGACCGTCTGGATCTGCTCCAGGACCCTGAACACCCCCGGCTCCGAGCCGGTCACGGCGTGTGCGTCGGACGGGCCGACCAGGAGCAGCAGCAGCGCGGCAAAGGCGATCGAGGGAAGGGCGATGGCCCACCACGGCAGGCGGACCTCGTAGGAGTTCCGCGCCGGAGGGGCGGTCCAGCTGTGCGTCCGGGCCGACATGGGGACCGCCTCCGTGGGATCGGTTGGGGCGACGCGGCCGCCTGCCACGGCCGCGTCCACCGCTGCGTCGCGGTGTACGTCGAACCTACGGAAGACGGGGGCGCGGGCCCATCCGGTGATCCACCCACTCGACCCTGAGCCTGGCCCCCTAGGGGGCGGTGGTGCCGGCCCCGCCCCGGGCCCTGTCCGGGCACGCCGCGGGGCGGCGGCTGAGGGCAGCGGCCGCTCAGGGCGAGGCGATACTCGCGATCACGCCGACGACAACGGTGATGGCGAGCATCACGCCGAGAATGGTGAGCAGCTTCCGCTGGCCGTTCGGAGGATTCGGCTCGAGCACTGGCATGGGACCAGTCTCGCACCCCGCCACGGCGCCCCCGGTTGGCGGGTCCGGTTCCCCGGGGGCCGGGCTTCAGCACTCGTCCTCGACGACCCTGTTCCGCCCGGCGAGCACGCCCAGCACGATCTGCGGCACCATGATCCCCGCCATCAGCGCGAGCGGCAGCCCCCAGCCTCCGCTGTGCTGGTAGAGCACGCCGATCAGCAGCGGGCCGGGTATGGAGATGAGATAGCCGGTGCTCTGTACGAAGGCGGACAGCCGCACCACGCCCGCGCCACTGCGCGAACGCATCCCGATCAGCGTGAGGACCAGCGGGAAGGCACAGTTGGAGACTCCCAGGAGGAGCGCCCATACCCAGGCGCCGGTGGCCGGGGCGAAGTAGAGACCGGCGTAGCCGGACAGGCCGCAGGCGCCGAGGACGACGGCCAGCAGGCCCTGGTGCCGCATCCGGGCGGCGACCCGCGGCAGAACGAAGGAGAGCGGCACGCCGAGCCCCATGGTGACGGCGAGCAGCACGCCCGCCGTGGAGGCCGGGACCCCCGCGTCGCGGAAGATCTGCGGCATCCAGCCCATGGTGATGTACGCGGCGGTGGCCTGGAGCCCGAAGAAGCAGGCGAGTGCCCAGGCGGTGGGGCTGCCGGTGATCCTCCCCCGGCCTTCGGCACGTGAGGCGGCCCCGGCGGGGGCGTCCTGCCGGACGGCGGCGGCCTTCTCGCCGGCGCCGCGCCGGTCGCGGGCCAGCGGCAGCCACGGCAGTACGGCGAGGGCGGCGAGCAGCGCCCATACCGCGAGCCCGGTGCGCCAACTGCCGTCCAGCGCCTGGGTCATGGGTACGGTCGCGGCCGCGGCGAGCGCCGTTCCGAGCGCGAGGGCCATCGAGTAGAGACCGGTCATCGAGCCGACCCGGTCGGGGAACCAGCGCTTGATGATCACTGGCATGAGGACGTTGCTCAGGGCTATGCCCGCGAGTGCGAGGGCGCTGGCGGCGAGGAAGCCCGCCGTACTGCCGGCGAAGGGCCGTATCAGCAGCCCGGCCGCGATGGCGGCCATGCCCGCGCAGACGACGGCACCGGGGCCCCAGCGGCGCGCGAGCCGGGGCGCCGCGACACCGAACAGGGCGAAGCAGAGCGGCGGCACGGCGGTCAGCAGGCCGGCGACGCTCCCGCTCATCCCGAGGCCGGTGCGGACCTCTTCGAAGAGCGCGCCGAGGCTGGTGACTGCGGGGCGCAGATTGAGCGCGGCCAGCACGATTCCGACGATGACCAGCCTGGTGATCCACACCGGCACGCCCTCCCTTGCGGCGGCCGCCTCCGCGCCAGGGGCAGGCGTGCGGGTGCGGGCCCGTGCCGGGGTCAGGGTCTGGATCTGGTCGTCGGACATGCGCCCCATCATAGAATCATGGGATGATTGCCTGTCCAATCCTTTCGGTCCGACCTGGAGCACCATGCCTCTGACCTCTCCCCGCCGCTCCGTGCTCTCCGATCAGGTGATCAGCGCGCTGCGGAACCAGATCGCCTCCGGCGAGTGGCCGGTGGGCTCCCGCATCCCGACCGAGACCGAGCTGATGGAGCAGCTGGGGGTGGCCAGGAACACGGTGCGCGAGGCCGTCCGCGCGCTGGCCCACAACGGCCTCCTGGACATCCGGCAGGGCTCGGGCACGTACGTGGCCGCGACCAGCGAGCTGGCCGGGGTGATGCAGCGGCGCTTCGCCGCGGCCGACCCGCGGCACATCGCGGAACTGCGCAGCACGCTGGAGTCCTCCGCCGCCCGGCTGGCTGCGGAGCGGCGCACCGAACGGGACCTCAGGCAGCTCGATGTCCTGCTGGGCCGCCGCGAGGAGGCCTGGGAGTCGGGCGACGCGGAGGCCTTCGTGACGGCCGACGCGACCCTGCACCTGGCCGTGGTGGCCGCTTCGCACAACGATGTGATGACCGCGGTCTATGCGGACCTGGGCGATGTCCTGCGCGACTGGCTGCGCGTCGATGTGGGGCAGGAGCTGCGCCCGGAACGCCATATGGACCACTCGCGGCTGGTGGAGGCGATCCGCGCCAGGGACGCGGAGACGGCGGGCGCCGAGGCCGCCTCGTACGCCTTGATGTGCCTGCCCGAGCACTGACCGGCAGCGGTGGCGGTACCGGCCCCCGGGCCCCCCGTCCGGCACTGACCGCGCCGTGGGCCCGGGACCCGGCGACCGCGTCGTACGGCCCGGCGACCGCGACCGCGTCGTAACGGTCGGGCGGCGGCCGCGACCACCCCGTACGGCTGACCACCGCCACCGCCCCGTACTTGCCCACCCCTGCAGCCCGCGGCCCAGCCTCAGCGGCTGTGGGTGACCCAGGTCTTCCCTACCCCCATCCAGCAGCGCCCGGTCAGCTCGACGGTCCTCGCGGGCCCCGCCTCGACCGGGGCGGTGTCCACGTCCGGGTCCCACCAGCGGTTGCACTCGATGTGCAGCTGGACCATGTCGCTGTCCGGGAACGGGTTGTGACAGCTGGCGGTGACGCTGGAGCCCTCGACCCTCGTACGGCACTCGGCCCGGTAGACCGGCCGCTCACGGTCCGTGCGCGCCTGCGGGGTGGTGCGGGCCGGTGCGGTTTCCCCCGCGGCGACGGTGGCGGTGACGGCAGAGGCGGGGGAGACCAGTCCGGCGACGACGGCCAGCGTCGCTGCCGCGAGACGGCGGGGTGGGAGCAAGGCGGACCTCCTCGGCCGTACGGCGGCCGTGTGAGGCCACTGCTGCACCACAAGGGGTCGTACTTGCATTCAGGGTGCATGGACCCGTGCCCCGGCGCCCGCCCTGGTGGGCCGAACGGGCGACGCCCCTGCCCCCGGACATGCCGGGGGCAGGGGCGTCGGTGAACCGTGGAGGTGCCGAGCGGTGCGGTCAGGCGCCGATCGCGTGCAGCCCGGCGTCGACGTGCACGATCTCGCCGGTGGTCTTGGGGAACCAGTCGGAGAGCAGGGCGACGACACCGCGGGCGGCCGGCTCCGGGTCGGTCAGGTCCCAGGTGAGCGGGGCACGGTCGTCCCAGACCGTCGCCAGCTCCTCGAAGCCCGGGATGGACCGGGCTGCCATGGACTTGATCGGACCGGCGGAGATCAGGTTGCAGCGGATGTTTTTCCCGCCCAGGTCACGGGCGAGGTAGCGGGAGGTGGACTCCAGCGCGGCTTTGGCCACGCCCATCCAGTCGTACTTCGGCCAGGCGACCGTCGCGTCGAAGTCCATGCCGACGACGGAGCCGCCGCGCTGCTCCAGCAGCGGCAGCAGCGCCATGGTCAGCGACTTCAGCGAGTACGCGGAGACCTCGACCGCGGTCGCGACCGACTCCCACTCGGTGTTGAGGAAGTTGCCGCCGAGGGCGTCCTGCGGCGCGAAGCCGATGGAGTGCACGACACCGTCGAGACCGATTCCCTCGCCCAGGTGCTCGGCGACCTTGTCGGACAGGCCCGCGAGGTGCTCCTTGTTCTGCACGTCGAGCTCGATGACCGGTACGGGCTTGGGCAGCCGCTTGGCGATCCGCTCGACGAGGCTGAGGCGCCCGAAGCCGGTGAGCACCACCTCGGCGCCCTCCTCCTGGGCGAGCTTCGCGACGTGGAAGGCGATCGAGGAGTCGGTGAGGACTCCGGTGACGAGGATCCGCTTGCCGGCGAGGATTCCGCTCATGTGATCAGTGACCCATGCCCAATCCGCCGTCAACGGGAATGACGGCTCCAGTGATGTACGAGGCGTCGTCCGAGGCGAGGAAGCGCACGGTGGCGGCGATCTCCTCGGGCTGCGCGTACCGGCCGAGCGGCACCTGGCCGACGATGGCCTGACGCTGCTCGTCGGTGAGCGCCTTCGTCATATCGGTGTCGACGAAGCCGGGGGCGACGACGTTGAAAGTGATGTTGCGGGAGCCGAGCTCGCGGGCGAGCGAACGGGCGAAGCCGACCAGGCCGGCCTTGGAGGCGGCGTAGTTCGCCTGGCCCGCGGAGCCGAGGAGGCCGACGACCGAGGAAATCAGGACGACGCGGCCCTTCTTGGCGCGCAGCATGGCCCGGTTGGCCCGCTTCACCACCCGGAACGTACCGGTGAGGTTGGTGTCCAGAACGGCGCTGAAGTCGTCCTCGGACATCCGCATCAGCAGCTGATCGCGGGTGACGCCGGCGTTGGCGACCAGCACCTCAACCGGGCCGTGCCTCTCCTCGATCTCCTTGTAGGCCTGCTCGACCTGCTCGGATTCGGTGATGTCGCACTTGACCGCCAGGAAGCCGGCCGGGGGCTCCCCGGACCGGTAGGTGATGGCGACCTTGTCGCCGGCGTCGGCGAAGGCGCGGGCGATGGCGAGGCCGATGCCCCGGTTTCCTCCGGTGACGAGAACCGAGCGGCTCAACGGATCACCCTTTCGATAGTGGTCAGGTACCCCAAAAACTATCGGTCTGAGAGGCGCTACGGAGAATCGACCTCCCACAGGGGCACCCGGTCCGCTCTGTTGGATCCCTACAGAAGTCCGGGTGACACCCTCCGGCGGCACCTGCCCGGGAGATGCCGGAATCCGGCCCGCCCTGTCAGTGGCCGCGGCTACTCTGAGTGGCGACTGGTACACCCGCAAGAGGAGGCGCATCATGGCGGTGATGCTCGAGCACCCGATGACGATAGACGTCCCCGGCTCGCCACGGTTCCAGGAACTGTGCCGGACGCTGATGCGGATGGACGTGCCCGACGGTTACCGGGCGGAGATCATCGGGGGGAACATCGTCATGTCGCCGTGGTCGCAGGGCTACTACCTGCCCATCATGCGGTCGATCCGCACCCAGCTGGAGCCGTACGCCCCGCAGGGACACACCGTCGACTACGCGCCCTACCTCTTCACCTTCCCTACCGCCGAGCGGGCCTACGGGCCGGACGTCTTCGCCGCCGAAGGATCTGCCTTCCGGACGCGGAAGCGGCACATCGACGGGGAAGCACTGTCCTTCGTGGCCGAGCTCACCTCTGCCTCGACGCGGGACAGCGACTGGGACGACAAGACCCCCGTATACGGCAAGAGCGGAGTGCCGGTCTATCTGCTGCTCGACATGCAGGAGAGCGCCGCGACTCTGTTCTGGAACCCTTCCGCCCAGGGCTACGGTTCCCGGCTCACCGTGCCGTTCGGCGAGAAGCTGCACGTTCCCGCGCCGTTCGACTGCGAACTGGACACAGCGGATTTCGAAGCGCACGAACCGGAGGGGTGAGAAGGCGAACGCGTCCGTCAACCTTTGCCCACCGCACCACTCGAATGACTGGCCGCACCCCTGTTCCCCCCTGGGTAGGCTGGCGGGACGGCCGAGAATCCCTCCCATGGGAGAAAGCATGACCGCCACCGTCCCGGAGCAGCCCCGTATCCCCCAGCCTCCGACGACCGTGACCGCGCTGCGCCAGGCCGTCGGGCAGATCGCCCCCGCCGCTCTGCCCGCCTTCACCCGGGAGCTGGACCAGGCGGCCGACCAGGCCCGGCAGGGCTCCGACCTGGCCCCGCTTCAGCGGTTCACCACTCAGTGGGCGGTGTACGTGGAGATCCAGCGTCGCCCCGCGGTCGCCGAACGGTTCCGCGAACTGGAGGACCTCGCCGCCACCGGCGCGGCCCAGGCCCGCCGGGCCGCGGCGGAACTCGGCCGCATTCTCGATGAAGCCCTGGCCGACCTCACCGAGGGCCGGCGTTGAACGACGGCTGGACGTGGAGGTACGACCCGGAGCAGCAGCACGTCACGGGGAGACTTCCGGCCGGCGTCGTCACGGAGGTCGAACGACTGGTCGCCCAGCTCGTCGAACTGGCCGACAGTGGTGTGGACATCACCGATCTGGGCAACGGCCCCCGCCACGGTGGACTGCGCCGCATGGAGGCGGCAGGCGGCTGGTTCCACTTCCTCGTCGCGCCCCGCCACCGGCTGATCATCATCGTGCGGATCGTGCCGCCCCTGGACGAACCCTGACCGCCGGCGGACCAGCGCCACGGTGAGCATCCAGCACGTACTCGGCCCAGATCGTCTTGCCGATCTCCCGGTCGGTCACGCCCCACGTCGACGCGAGGGCGTCCACGAGGATCAGACCCCGGCCGCACTCCTCGTCCCCCGCCCTCTCCAGGCCGCCCAACGCGGGCCTCCGCTCGCCCCGCGCATCCGAGACCTCGACACGGACGACATCCGGCCTCCGGCCACCGCCCACCGGGTGCGCGGTGAGACGCAGACGGAAATCCCGGCCCGGTAGGTGCCCGTGGAGCACGGCATTGGCGGCAAGCTCGCCGACCAGCAGGGCGACGGACCGCGAGGCGGAGCTGTCGTACGGGATGCCCCAGTCGTCCAGCCGCTGGACGGCGAGTCGGCGCGCGAGGCGGGCACCGCGCCGGGAGGACGTGAAGGACATGGCGAACGTCCCGGGAGGGGCGGGCAGTTGAGCCGGCCCCTCGATCGGGGGAATTGCGGAGTTCATGGCGTAGATCGTTGCGGGCCGGTTCCGGCCCTGACCAGGCATGCCACGGGTACGGAGGGTGCGTGTACGGGCACGGAAGGTGGCCTGTACGGGCGGTCGGCCGGGACCATGGAGCGGCGGGCACAGCGCGTACGGGAGGGAAACGGGACATGGCGGGTGCGGAGCAGTTGGGCAGGGACGAGACCGGGGCGGACATCCTCAAATGCCTGGGGAAGCAGGTGAAGCTGTTCCGCGAGCGGGCGCAGCTCACCCAGGCCGAGTTGGGCCGCCGCATCGGATATGGCGAGGACCAGGTGTCGTCGGTGGAACAGGGACGGCGGGTGCCGCAGCCGGAATTCCTCGACGGGGCGGACGAGGTGCTGGGGGCTTTCGGAGTCCTGGCGGCGGCGAAGGAGGAGGTCGGCAAGGCCGGGATTCCGGCGTTCTTCCGGGACGTAGCGAAGTTCGAAACGCACGCGGTCGAGTACCACTCGTACCAGAACCAAGTGGTGAGCGGACTCTTGCAGACCGAGGACTACGCTCGCGCCATCTTCAAAATGCAGCGCCCGCTCTTGGACGAGGAAACCATCGAACAGCGGGTGTCCGCTCGACTGGCGCGGCAGGAACTCCTCACCCGATGGCCTGCCCCCATCCTGAGCTTCGTGACCGAAGAGGTAGTTCTCCGCAGGCCCTACGGGGGCAAGGAGGTGCTGCGGGGACAGTTGCAACGTCTTCTGCACATCGGCGAGATGCGCAATGTCGAGTTCCAAGTGATGCCGACGGACATTGAGGATCACGCTGGCGCGGGCGGACCGTTGATCCTGCTGGAACCCAAAGGACGGCCGATGATGGCCTATGCGGAAGTTCAGAACGTTGGGACCCTGCTGACGAACCGAAAAGCCGTCCGCCAGATCGAGCAGCGGTATGGAATCATCCGGGCACAGGCTCTCCGGCCACGAGAGTCCCTGGAGTTGATCGAGAAGCTGCTGGGAGACACATGAGCAACGAGCAAGTCGGCAACGCCGCATCCGCGCTGTCCTGGTTCAAGAGCAGCTACAGCAGCGGTGAGGGCGGGGACTGCGTAGAGGTCGCCATCGCCTGGCGCAAGAGCAGCCACAGCAGCAGCGAGGGCGGCGCGTGCGTCGAGGTCGCCACTTGCCCCGGCACCGTCCACGTACGGGACTCCAAGGACCGGCAGGGTCCGCAGCTCTCCTTCCCGGGTGAGGTGTGGGCCGCGTTCGTCGGCGACGTCCGCACCGGGGAGTTCGGCGGCTGACGACCCGCCTGATGACCCGCCCCGGACACCGTCCCGACCACCCCGGAATCCGCGTAACCGAACAGGCCGTCCTGGACCCCAGGGCGGCCTCTTCGGGTTTCCGGCGTGGAAATCCATGCCGGACATGGCGCCGAAGCACCATGATTCACTGCGAAGACGTCACGAGAAGGGACGGCCCCCGTGCCCCACGAGGTCGATCAGTCATTCCTCGCGCTGCCGCTGCGGGCGCTCGCCGACGCGGCGCTCGCCCGGGCCCGTTCGCTGGGCGCCGAACACGCGGACTTCCGCTTCGAGCGGGTGCGCAGCGCGGCGTGGCGGCTCCGCGACGCCAAGCTCGCGGGGTCGTCCGACACCACGGACCTCGGGTACGCGGTACGGGTGGTGCACGGGGGCAGCTGGGGTTTCGCGTCCGGCGTGGATCTCACCCAGGACGCCGCGGCGCGGGTCGCGGGGCAGGCGGTGGAGATGGCGAAGCTGTCCGCGCGGGTGATCGCGGCCGCGGGGTCGGACGAGAGGGTGGAGCTGGCGGACGAGCCGGTGCACGCGGACCGCACCTGGGTCTCCTCGTACGAGATCGACCCGTTCGACGTCCCCGACTCGGACAAGAGCGGGCTGCTGGCCGAGTGGAGCGCGCAGCTGCTGGCCGCTGACGGCGTGGCGCACGCGGACGCCTCGCTGCTGACCGTGCAGGAGAACAAGTTCTACGCGGACACGGCGGGCACCTCGACCACCCAGCAGCGCGTACGGCTGCACCCGCAGCTCACCGCCGTCGCCGTGGATCCGGTCAGCGGCGAGTTCGACTCGATGCGGACGATCGCCCCGCCGGCCGGCCGCGGTTGGGAGTATCTGACAGGCAACGGCTGGGACTGGGGCGCGGAGCTCGCCGAACTGCCCTCCCTGCTCGCCGAGAAGATGCAGGCGCCGAGCGTCGACCCCGGTTCGTACGATCTCGTCGTCGACCCGTCGAATCTGTGGCTGACCATCCATGAGTCGATCGGCCACGCCACCGAGCTGGACCGCGCGCTGGGTTACGAGGCCGCCTACGCGGGCACCTCGTTCGCCACCTTCGACCAGCTCGGCACGCTCAAGTACGGCTCCGAGATCATGAATGTGACCGGGGACCGGACCGCCGAGCACGGGCTCGCGACGGTCGGCTACGACGACGAGGGCGTGGCCGGGCAGTCCTGGGACCTGGTCAAGGAGGGCACGCTCGTCGGCTATCAGCTGGACCGCCGGATCGCGCGGCTCACCGGATTCGAGCGTTCCAACGGCTGCGCGTACGCCGACTCCCCCAGCCACGTGCCCGTGCAGCGGATGGCGAACGTCTCGCTGCGGCCCGCCCCCGCCGGGCCCTCCACCGAGGAGCTGATCGGCGGTGTCGAGCGCGGGATCTATGTCGTCGGCGACCGGTCCTGGTCCATCGACATGCAGCGCTACAACTTCCAGTTCACCGGGCAGCGGTTCTTCCGGATCGAGAACGGGCGGCTCGCCGGGCAACTGCGCGATGTCGCGTACCAGGCGACGACCACCGACTTCTGGGGGTCCATGGCGGCCGTCGGCGGCCCGCAGACCTATGTCCTGGGCGGGGCGTTCAACTGCGGCAAGGCCCAGCCCGGCCAGGTCGCAGCGGTCTCGCACGGCTGCCCGTCCGCGCTGTTCCGCGGCGTCAACATTCTCAACACCACGCAGGAGGCCGGACGATGAGCCGCAGGACCGCACCGCACGAGATCGTCGAGCGCGCCCTGGGACTCTCCCGCGCCGACGGCTGTGTGGTGATCGCCGACGAGGAGTCCAGCGCCAATCTGCGCTGGGCGGGCAACGCGCTGACGACGAACGGCGTCACCCGCGGCCGTACCCTCACCGTCATCGCGACCGTGAACGGCGGGCAGGGCACGGCTTCCGGGGTCGTCTCGCGGTCCGCCGTCACCGCCGACGAGCTGGAGCCGCTGGTACGGGCCGCCGAGGCGGCCGCGCATGCCGCGGGCCCGGCCGAGGACGCGCAGCCGCTGGTCGAGGGCGTGCCCGTCTCCCCGGACTTCACCGAGGAACCCGCCGAGACCTCCTCCGAGGTGTTCTCGGCCTTCGCGCCGGCACTCGGGGAGTCCTTCGCCCGGGCCCGCGCCGGGGGGCGCGAGCTGTACGGGTTCGCCAACCACGAGTGCGTCTCCAGCTACCTCGGCACCTCCACCGGACTGCGGCTGCGCCACGACCAGCCCAGCGGCACGCTGGAGCTCAACGCCAAGTCCCCGGACCGTACGCGCTCGGCCTGGGCGGGCCGGTCCACCCGCGACTTCCGCGATGTCGACCCGGCGGCCGTGGACGCCGAGCTGGCGCGGCGGCTGGCCTGGGCGGAGCGGCGGGTGGAGCTGCCGGCGGGCCGGTACGAGACGCTGCTGCCACCCACTGCCGTCGCGGACCTGCTGATCTACCAGCAGTGGTCCTCGTCGGCCCGCGACGCGGCCGAGGGCCGTACGGTCTTCAGCAGGCCGGGCGGCGGCACCCGGATCGGCGAGAAGCTCTCCGAGCTGCCGCTGACCCTGCGCAGCGACCCGCACGAGCCGGGGCTGGAGTCCGCGCCCTTCGTCATGGCGCACTCCTCGGGCGACGACGCCTCGGCCTTCGACAACGGGCTCCCGCTCGCGCCCACCGCATGGCTGCGGAACGGCGAGCTGACGCATCTGCTCACCACCCGGCACACCGCGAAGCTCACCGGACTCCCGGTGACCCCCGGCATCGACAATCTGATCCTCGACGCGGACGGCACCCGCTCGCTGGAGGAGATGACTGCGGGCACCCGGCGCGGACTGCTGCTGACCTGCCTCTGGTACATCCGCGAGGTCGATCCGGCGACGCTGCTGCTCACCGGCCTGACCCGGGACGGCGTCTATCTGGTGGAGGACGGCGAGGTCGTCGGCGAGGTGAACAACTTCCGGTTCAACGAGTCCCCGGTGAGCCTGTTGTCGCGCGCCACCGAGGCCGGCCGCACCGAGCGGACTCTGCCACGCGAGTGGAGCGACTGGTTCACCCGCGCCGCGATGCCCGCCCTGCGTATCCCGGACTTCCATATGAGCTCGGTCAGCCAGGGCGTCTGACCACATAGAATTCACCCCGGCCACCCGTCCGCCCCCGACCCCGTACAGGAACGCCATGACACGCCTCGGCGACTCCGTCGCTCGCACCAGTGAACTGCTGGTGCAGGACCTTTCCTCCGACAAGACCGTGGAGCAGCTGCTCACGGAGACGAAGGCGAGGCGCTATCTCGACCTCTCGGACCTGTCGGCGAAGGAGCAGGCGGAGCTGATCGCCAGGCGCACCGTGGACGTGCTGCCGTCGGTGAGCAAGCTGGCGGAGCGGATCGACGAGCGCCGGGCGGAGGGGCGGGGCCTGGGCATCAAGCTCGGCATCGACCCCACCGCGGCCGATGTGCACCTCGGCCACACCGTCCCCATCATCATCCTCAGCCGCTTCCAGCGCATGGGCCACGACGTCACGCTGCTCATCGGTGATTTCACGGCCAAGATCGGCGACCCGTCGGGCCGTACGGCCGAGCGCCCGCCGCTGACCGATGACGACATCGCCGCGAACCTCACCGGGTACCGCGAGCAGGTCCGGCCGTTCTTCGACTTCGAGAAGGTCAGCTTCCGGCAGAACAGCGAGTGGCTGGCGCCGTACACCTTCCCGGAGCTGCTGAGCCTGCTCTCGCAGGTGCCGGTCTCGCAGCTGCTGCAGCGTGAGGACTTCCGCAACCGGCTGGCCGAGGGGTCGGGCCTGACGATGGCGGAGCTGCTCTACCCGGTCGCCCAGGGCCTGGACTCGGTGGCGCTGGAGAGCGATGTCGAGCTGGGCGGTTCGGACCAGCTGCTGAATCTCCAGATGGGGCGCAAGCTGATGGAGCTGCGCGGTCAGCAGCAGCAGCTGATCGTCACCATGCCGCTGATCGAGGGCACGGACGGCTCCGGCGCCAAGATGTCCAAGTCCAAGGGCAACTACGTCGGCCTGACGTCGTCCGCGGACGACGTCTTCGGCAAGATCATGTCGGTGCCGGACCGCCTGATGGAGCCGTACCTGAAGGCGTGGACCGAGTGGACGGACGAGGAGATCTCGCTCGCCCTGTCCCGTGTGGAGGAGAAGTCGCTGCACCCGATGGACCTCAAGAAGGTCCTGGCGGGCGAGGTCGTGGCGGCGCTGTACGGCGTGGACGCCGCCATGGCGGCCCGCGCGGGCTTCATCGCGCAGTTCTCGAAGAAGAGCTTCGCCGACGTCGAGTCGCTGCCGTCCGTCGACGCGGCGCAGCACGGCGCGGAGAGCGTCGCGGCGGTGCTCACCAAAGTGCTGGAGTTCACCCCGAGCGCCTCGGCCGCCCGCCGGATCGCCAAGCAGAACGGGCTGCGGCTGATCGTGGAGGACGGGAGCGGCCAGCAGGCGATCGTCCTGGACGAGGCCGCGGCCATCCGTCCGTTGGGCGAGGTCGTGGCGCAGTCCCTCGCGGACGCCGGTCTCGGCGCCGGCAGCGTCTACCTGAAGGCCGGCCGGAAGATCGCCGAGATCCGGGGGCTGTAGGCGGGGGCGTACGCGGCTGCCGCCGGATGCGCTCCTCGCGCGCCCGGCGACGGTACGGCGTACGCCGGAGCTCGCCGTACGCCGGGAGGCCCGGAAGACACGGCGCTGTACGGCTCGACCCGGTCTCGAATGCGACGGAGTCGCGGCGTACGGTTGAAGGGTCCGGGCCGGGGGGAGAGCTCGGTGCGGAAGTCAGGTGGTGGAACGTGATGCGGAAGCACAGTGGGGCCGAGGTCTTCCGGATCACCGGAGCCCGGCAAGGCCTGAACGAGGATGTCCGCGGGCGCCAGCGCCGGTATGTCATCTCGATGTCCGTGCGGACCGTGTCCTTCATCCTCGCCGTGGTCCTCTGGAGCGTCGAACGGCATGTGGCGATCGCTGCCCTGGTGGTCGGCCTGGTGATGCCGTACATCGCCGTGGTGATCGCCAACGCGGGCCGGGAGAACGCCCCTTCACTCCCCTCCACCTACATCCCGACACCGGTCCGGCCGATGCTCCCCGAAGGCTCGGAGAACGGCGCGGCGGAACGCGTGCCGGAAGGGGCCGAGGCCGAGCAGGAGGAACCGCCGCACGACCGTCCCTGACGTGCGGCAGTCTGCAAAGCTCAAGAAAAGCTCAGATCAATCATGCAGATCCGGTGCACTGGCCAGGGTCCCCCATGACATACTTCGTACGCGCTCCGCATCCCCCGTCGGAGCGACTGACCGACGCCGGGCGGCTCCCCCCGTGGCTGCCCGGCGTCGCCTTTTGTCCGGAGGCTTTCCGCGAGCTTCCCAGGGCTTTTCCGGGGCCTTCCGGTCCCTTCCGGGGGCAGGCGGGGCCGCCCGCCCGGGATGATGCAGTCTGGGTTCCGTGAACAACGAGCCTGTGAACGACGAGCCGCCGATCTGCTCCGCCAAGGGCTGCCGTGCCGCCGCCGTGTGGGTGCTGGCCTGGAACAACCCGAAGATCCATACGCCGGAACGCCGGAAGACCTGGCTGGCCTGCGACGACCACCGCGAGCATCTCTCGTCGTTCCTCGGCGTGCGCGGCTTCCTCAAGGACGTCGTGACGCTGGAGGAGTGGGAGCTGCGCTCCTCGCCGGAGTGACGTCCGGCCCCTGATGCCTCGCCGGAGTGACGTCCGGCCTATGCCTTCCCTGTGGCTCCAGGGGCCCCGTCTCAGCCGCCGATGGCCGACATCGGGCGGTCGGGCTGCAGGAACGACGGGTCGTCGAGACCCGATCCGGCCTTCTTCCCCCACATCGCCAGCTTCCAGAGCCTGGCGATCTCCTCGTCCGGCGCTCCCGAGCGCAGCGTCCCGCGGAGATCGGACTCCTCGCGCGCGAACAGGCAGGTGCGGACCTGGCCGTCGGCGGTGAGCCGGGTGCGGTCGCAGGCGCGGCAGAAGGGGCGGGTGACGGAGGCGATGACGCCGACCCGGGCGGGGCCGCCGTCGACCAGCCAGCGCTCGGCCGGGGCGGAGCCGCGCTCGTCGTCGCCCTCGGGCGTGAGGTCGAAGCGGCTGCTCAGACTGGTGAGGATGTCCCCTGCGGTGACCATGCCGTCGCGCTTCCAGCCGTGCTGGGCGTCGAGCGGCATCTGCTCGATGAAGCGCAGCTCGTAGTCGTTCTCCACGGCCCAGGCCAGCAGGTCGGGCGCCTCGTCGTCGTTGAGGCCCGGCATCAGGACCGCGTTGACCTTGACCGGCGTGAGGCCCGCGGAGCGCGCCGCGTCCAGGCCGCCGAGCACGTCCTGGTGACGCTTGCGGCGGGTCATGGCCGTGAAGACATCCGGGCGAAGGGTGTCGAGCGAGACATTGACGCGGTCGAGCCCGGCGGCCTTCAGGGCCTCGGCGGTGCGCTCCAGCCCGATGCCATTGGTGGTCAGCGACATCTTGGGGCGCGGTTCGAGGGCGGCGCACCGCTCGACGATGCCGACGAGGCCGGGACGGAGCAGGGGCTCGCCGCCGGTGAAGCGGACTTCGGTGATCCCGAGGTCGGTGACGGCTATGCGGATCAGCCGGACGATCTCGTCATCGGTGAGCAGATCGGGCTTGCCGAGCCACTGCAGGCCCTCCTCCGGCATGCAGTACGTACAGCGGAGGTTGCAGCGGTCGGTCAGCGAGACCCGCAGGTCGGTGGCGACACGGCCGTAAGTGTCGATGAGCATGGATGCGGCCCCTCCCACGGTTGCCGTGGCCCAGCCTGTCTCGAAAGGCCCGTTGTCTCTCGCATGTCTCTCGCAGCGTACGCGACGGCTATGACCTTCAACAGTTCGTTGAAGGTCATAGCCGTCGTCGCTGTACGCGGCAGAGGCCGCGCCGTGCCTGGTCCGGTTGCGTCAGGGGACCGTCAGTGGGCGCCTGAACCGGTGAGCGAGCGGACCTCCAGCTCCGCGTACTTCTCCTGGTTCGGCGGCTCCTCGGACACGATGGATCCGATCCAGCCGAGGAGGAAGCCCAGCGGGATCGAGATCAGGCCGGGGTTCTCCAGCGGGAACCAGTGGAAGTCGACACCCGGAAACATCGAGGTCTCCTTGCCCGACACGACCGGGGAGAAGAGGACCAGCAGCACGGACGAGGTGAGACCCCCGTAGATGGACCACAGCGCGCCCTGGGTGGTGAACCGCTTCCAGAACAGGCTGTAGAGGATCGTCGGGAGGTTGGCGGAGGCCGCGACCGCGAACGCGAGCGCGACCAGGCCCGCCACATTGAGCTTGCCCGCGAAGATGCCGAGCACGACGGCGACGCTGCCGATCGCGACCGCCGAGATCCGGGCGGCCCCGACCTCCTCCTTCTCGGTCGCCTGGCCCCTGCGAATGACGTTGGCGTACAGGTCGTGGGCGAAGGAGGACGAGGAGGCGAGGGTGAGTCCCGCGACGACGGCGAGGATCGTCGCGAAGGCCACCGCCGAGATCACTGCGAGCAGGATCGCGCCTCCGGCCGAATCCGCGCCGCCGCCGATCTCCTGGGCGAGCAGCGGGGCGGCGGTGTTGCCCGCCGGATTGGACGTGATGATCGTCTCCTGCTTGATCAGCGCCGCGGCGCCGAAGCCGAGGGCGATGGTCATCAGGTAGAAGACACCGATGATGCCGATGGCCCAGATCACCGACTTACGGGCGGTCTTGGCCGTGGGCACGGTGTAGAAGCGGATCAGGATGTGCGGGAGTCCGGCGGTGCCGAGGACCAGTGCGAGGCCCAGCGAGATGAAGTCGATCTTCGACGTGGCCGAGACGCCGTACTTCAGCCCGGGTTCGAGGAACGCCGCGCCCTTGCCGCTGTTCTCCGCTGCGGCGCCGAGCAGCGTGGAGATGTTCCAGTTGAACTTGTGCAGCACCAGGACGGTGATCAGCAGCGTTCCGACGATCAGCAGGACCGCCTTGACGATCTGCACCCAGGTGGTGCCCTTCATTCCGCCGATCGTCACGTAAAGGATCATGATGATGCCGACCACCACCACGATGAGGTTCTTCCCGGCCTCGCCGGTGATGCCGAGCAGCAGCGCGACGAGTGCGCCGGCGCCGACCATCTGGGCGAGCAGATAGAAGATGGACACCACGATGGTGGAGACACCGGCCGCGGTCCGTACCGGGCGCTGCCGCATCCGGTACGCGAGCACGTCACCCATCGTGTAACGGCCCGAGTTGCGGAGGGGTTCGGCGACCAGCAACAGGGCGACCAGCCAGGCGACGAGAAAGCCGATGGAGTACAGGAAACCGTCGTATCCGGCGAGCGCGATGGCGCCGGCGATGCCCAGGAAAGAGGCGGCGGACATGTAGTCGCCGGAGATGGCAAGGCCGTTCTGGAGTCCGGTGAAGCCACGGCCGCCGGCGTAGTAGTCGGTGGCGTCCTTGGTCTGGCGGCCGGCCCAGATGGTGATGGCGAGCGTGACCGCGACGAAGACCGAGAACAGGCTGATGATCAGGGTGCGGTGCTCGCTGGCGCCCTCGGCGGCGAGCTGGATCGTGGGGCTCATGCGTCGCCCTCCAGACGGGACTTGAGGGCGTCGGCCTTCGGGTCGATCTTCGCGGCGGCGTGCCGGGCGTACCACCAGGCGATGAGGAAGGTGGTGGCGAACTGGGCGAGGCCGAAGACGAGGGCGACGTTGATGTTGCCGACGACCTTGGTGCCCATGAAGCCGCCCGCGTAGATGGACAGCATCACGTACAGCAGGTACCAGATGATGAAGCCGACGGTGAGCGGGAAGGCGAAGGAGCGGTAGGTGCGGCGCAGTTCGGAGAACTCCGGACTCGCCTGCACCTCGAGGTTCGACGCGACGCCTGGCGTCCCCTCTTCGGGTGGGGATGATGCGGTGTTCACGGGGTCTCCTGTCGGTGCGACTGCGGTGAGCGGAGGCGCTGCGGTGAGCGAATCGCTCGGCTACCGGTTCGGCATGTTAGGGCAGGTCAGCGGGATACAACAGGGGTGGTCGTTGAACTCGGCAAGATCGGTCGATCGGGCCGATACCCGCTGCCCTCCGGTTCGTTGACCCGGTGTGAGCGATGCGTCGAACCTCCCGCCTTCAGCGCCCTCCCGCCGTCCGTACGGCATGGTGCCCCTGCCCGGGCCCTTGACGGCCATGCGGGCCGAACCGCACCTCGGTTCCCTCGAATTCCGCCGGTGGTACGGCCCGCGGGTGCCGCTCCCCCCGCTGAGCATCAGGGCGCTGCGTGTGGAGTCTCCGGACTGCTGACCCGGCGTCACCGCGCAAGCCTCGAATCGTCCGAAACCACGGTCCCGGGTTTTTCAGCCATCCGGACCAACTCGAAGGGGAATCCGCGCTTTTTGCCGGAATCCATTGATCAGATCACCGGATCGACGCTAGCTTCCGTCGTCATGTACCCGTCCATGCGCAAAACCGCGCGCGGAGGGTTTCACAGATGATGTGGAGAACCCATGGCTCATCTCCGATCCAGACGCAGGCGCGCGCTCGCGGTGCCGGTCGGGCTCGCGCTGACCGCTTCCCTCGGTTTACTGCCGAGTGCCGCCACGGCCTCCCCGCAGGTCGCAGCCGCGTCGGCCGCCGCCGCACAGGACGGTCCCAAGCTGTCCTACGTGGTGAACACCGCGACCGACCCCGGCACGGTCGGCCAGGTGAAGAAGGCGATCGCCAAGGCGGGCGGCACCGTGGTGACCGCCCACGCCAAGATCGGCGTGATCGTGGTCCACTCGGCCAACCCGGACTTCGCCAAGACCATCCGCACGGTCAAGGGCGTGCAGTCGGCCGGCGCCACCCGCACCGCGCCGCTCGAGGCCGCCGCCACGACCGACGTCGGCAAGCCCGAGAAGGTCAGCGAGCCGCGCTCCAAGAACGCCCTGAGCGCGGCCAAGGCCACTGGCAAGGAGCCCCTGGAGCCCCTGCAGTGGGACATCCCCGCCATCAAGGCGGACCAGGCTGCGAAGGTCAACCCGGGAAGCAAGAAGGTGACCGTCGCGGTCATCGACACGGGCGTCGACGACACCCACCCCGACCTGGCCCCGAACTTCTCCGCGAAGCAGTCGGCCAACTGCGTCGGCGGTGTACCGGACACCACCAAGGGCGCCTGGCGGCCGTACAACCCGGACGAGGACTACCACGGCACGCATGTGGCGGGTGAGATCGCCGCCGCCCGTAACAACGTCGGTGTCGCGGGCGTCGCGCCCGGTGTGAAGGTCTCCGCCATCAAGGTGAGCCAGCCGGAGACCAGCCTCTTCTACGCCGAGTCCGTCGTCTGCGCCTTTGTCTTCGCGGCCGACCACGGCGTCGAGGTCACGAACAACAGCTATTTCGTCGACCCGTGGATGTTCAACTGCAAAAACGATCCCGACCAGGCAGCCATCCTCGACGCGGTCGGCCGTGCCGCGAAGTACGCGCAGAAGAAGGGCGCGATCAACGTCGCCTCGGCCGGAAATTCCAACTTCGACCTGGCGGCCAAGGAGCTGACCGACGCGTCCAGCCCCAATGACACGACGCCGGCCGAGCGGAAGGTCGACCCGGCGGCCTGCCTGGACGTGCCGACCCAGCTGCCCGGCGTGGTGACGGTCTCCGCGACCGGTCCGCTGAACCTGAAGTCGTACTACTCCAACTACGGCCTCAACCAGATCGATGTGGCGGGGCCGGGCGGCGACAAGTACCAGGTGCCGGAGGCCCCGGCCAAGGACGGCCGGATCCTCTCCACGATGCCCGACGGGGACTACGCCTACCTCCAGGGCACCTCGATGGCCGGCCCGCATGTCGCCGGTGTCGCGGCGCTGCTCAAGAGCAAGCGCGCGGACGCCACTCCGCAGGAGATCCAGTGGCTGCTCAAGGCCCAGGCGGACAACCCGGGCTGTCCGACCGCGCCGTACGACCCGGACGGCGACGGCAAGGTCAACGCCGAGTGTGCGGGCACGAAGCACATCAACAGCTTCTACGGCTTCGGCATCGTCGACGCCCTGGACGCTGTCAAGAAGTGACGCGCTGAGAATCGCGTCCACCACCGGTCCGGGCCATGGCACCACAACACCGCCATGGCCCGGACCACTTCTGCTCTCCCCGCCGGTACTGCGCTTTCCCCCGTCAACCGAACGGAATGGAGATCCCATGACGCCGCGCTCCGCCACCCGCTCACGCCGTGCTGCCGCGATACCCGCCTGCATGGCCCTGGCCACCGCTCTCGCCTTCCTCCCCGCAGGAGCGACCGCCGCACCGCAGCACGAGGACGGCACCGCCGCGCCGGCGGCCACCACGGCCGACGGTGAGTCGCTGAGCTATGTCGTCAACGTCCGTCCGGGCAAGGGCACGTCCTCTTCGGTGAAGAAGGCGATCGTCGGAGCCGGCGGCAAGATCGTGCAGGCGTACGACCAGATAGGGGTCATCGTCGTCCACTCGGCCAACACCGGCTTCGCCAGGACCATCCGCGCGGTCAAGGGCGTGCAGTCGGCCGGCGCCACCAGGACCGCCCCGCTGCCCGCGCAGTCCACCACCGATCTCGGCACCCCGAAGAAGCTGTCCAAGGCACAGGCCGAGGCGGCCGCGCAGCAGGCGGACGCGAGTGAGGACCCGCTGCAGCCGCTCCAGTGGGACCTCCCGGCGATCAAGGCCGACAAGGCGCACGAGAAGACGCTGGGCAGCAGAAGCGTGACCGTCGGCGTCATCGACACGGGCGTGGACGACACCCACCCCGACCTCGCGCCCAACTTCGACCGCAAGGCGTCGGTCAACTGCGTGACCGGCAAGCCGAACACCGCCGACGGCGCCTGGCGTCCGAGCGCGCAGGAGAGCCCGCACGGCACCCATGTCGCGGGTGAGATAGCCGCCGCGAAGAACGGCGTCGGCGTCACCGGCGTCGCACCGGGCGTCAAGGTCTCCGGCATCAAGGTGTCCACCGAGGCCGGTTTCTTCTACACCGAAGCTGTCGTCTGCGGCTTCATCTGGGCCGCGGAGCACGGCGTGGATGTGACCAACAACAGCTATTACACCGACCCTTGGTACTTCAACTGCTCCGACGACCCGGATCAAAAGGCGCTGTTGCAGGCCATCAGCCGGGCCACGCGCTACGCCGAGCGCAACGGCGCGGTGAACGTCGCCGCGGCGGGCAACGAGAGCTACGACCTCGCCGCCGACTCCATCACCGACCCTGTCAGCCCCAATGACTCCACTCCCGTCGACCGCGAGATCGACCCGAGCGAGTGCCTGGACGTCCCCACGCAGCTGCCGGGCGTCGTCACCGTCGCCGCCACCGGCGCCAAGGCGCTGAAGTCCTCGTTCTCCAACTACGGCCTCGGGGTCATCGACATCGCGGCCCCCGGCGGCGACAGCACCGTCTACCAGCCCCCGGCCCCGCCGGCCGTCAGCGGACTGATCCTCGGCCCGCTGCCGGGCGGCGGCTACGGCTACATGGCCGGCACCTCGATGGCCTCCCCGCATGTGGCGGGCGTCGCGGCACTCATCAAGAGCACCCACCCGAGGGCCGGTGCGGCCGCGGTCAAGGGCCTCCTGAAGCGCGGTGCCGACGACACGGCGTGCCCGGAGCCGTACGACATCGACGGGGACGGCACGGCCGACGCGGTGTGCGAAGGCGGGAAGAGCAACAACAGCTTCTACGGTGCCGGAATCGCGGACGCCCTGGACGCCGTGAAGAAATGAGCCGAGCAGTGAACTGACGGGCAGTTCACGGACAGCTCGGAGCACCACGCGGGCGGTGCGCGATCCCGGAGCGGGTCGCGCACCGCTCATGTCCGGCCTCCGCGCGGTGACCGGGCTCATGCCGCCGCGCACGTGCCGTGTGCGCTGAAGCGCGGCCGAGAGGCTCCGGGGCTCGGCGCCGTCACCCGGGAAGCCGAAGCTACGACTCGACTGCCCCGCCGAGCGCCGGGGCGGTCCTGGCGGCGGGGGCGGTCTCACCGACAGGAGCGGGCGCAGCGGCGGGCGCAGCGGGCGCGGGCTGCCAGCCCGGGCCCCGTACGACACGCCCCACCCGCTCGCGCCAGCTCTGTGCCGCCCGCAGGTCGCGGGCGATGGCGGCGTACTCGTGGGTGGCCACACGCAGCGGGTTGTGGGTGCTGATGTTCTTGGTGAGGCCGAATATCGGCCGCTCCGTCTCGGGCGTGAAGGAGCCGAACATCCGGTCCCAGACGATGAGGATGCCGCCGAAGTTCCGGTCCAGATAGCCGCCCTGGGAGGCGTGGTGGACGCGGTGGTGCGAGGGCGTGTTGAACACGAACTCGACGGGCCGCGGCAGCTTGTCGATCCGCTCGGTGTGGATCCAGAACTGGTACACGAGGTTGGCGGAGGAGCAGAAGGCGAGCGCCGCGGGGTGCACACCGAGCGCGATCAGCGGTACGTAGAACGGCCAGACCGTGAGCGTCGTCCAGGGCTGGCGCAGCGCGGTGCTGAGATTGAACTTCCGGCTGGAATGGTGCACCACATGGCACGCCCAGAGGATACGGATCACATGGTGACCGCGGTGCGACCAGTAGTAGAAGAAGTCCTGGGCGAGCAGCATCAGCGGCAGCGTCCACCACAGCACCGGCGCGCGCACCGGCGTGAGCTCGTAGATCGCCGTGTAGATCGCGACGATGGGGATCTTCCACAGCAGATCGAAGACGAGGCTGCCGAGTCCCATGGTGATGCTGGTCGCGGCGTCCTTGGTCTCGTAACCCGCGGCGTCCTCGTCCGGGTGCAGCCGGTAGCTCACCATCTCCAGGACGGTGAGCAGGACGAAGGCGGGTACGGACCACAACACGACATCGGGCAGGTGCGGCATGCCCGCACGATAAAGGCGGTTCCCGGGGCTCCGCTAGAGGTAGTTACCAACGAGTATTAATCGGGGTTACCCGCGGTCCGCTGCCGGGCTTCCGGCTGCCGCACCCGGGAGGCCCCCCGCGTCACCCCCACCGCAGCGCCGAGCGGGCCGCCGGGCATCTCGACCTCGCCGGCCCCGACCGACGGCACACTCGGCACCTGACACACCGTCACCACCGCCCGAAGGAGACAGCGGCGCAACCACGCCGGGGCGCGGCGCCGGGGCGGCGCCCGACACACCCGTCCGGGTTGCCCAACGTCAACCACCCCGGGACGAACCGGACTTCTCGCACCGGGGGTGGCCCGGAGCTGTCGGCGGCGGCCCGTATCCTCATGGACCATGCTCGAAGACCCCGCGGCAGCCGCACCCACGATCGCGCAGCAGCCCGCGCCGACGACTCCCTCGTGGCCCCCGGCCTACCCGCAGGGGTACGCCGTCGTCGACGTCGAGACCACGGGTCTCGCCCGCGACGACCGGATAGTGTCGGCAGCCGTCTACCGGCTCGACGCACAGGGCAATGTCGAGGACCACTGGTACAGCCCGGTCAACCCGCAGCGCGACCCCGGTCCGGTCTGGATCCACGGACTGACGAGCGCGATGCTCGCCGACGCCCCGCTCTTCCCGGAGATCGCCGAGGCCTTCGCCGACCGGCTCGACGGCCGCGTGCTCGTCGCGCACAACGCGGTCTTCGACTGGTCGATGATCTCCCGCGAGTACGCGCGGGCGCGCCGGACCGCGCCGGTGCGCCAGCGGCTCTGCACCATCGCCCTCTCCAAGGAGCTGGGACTCCCGCTGCCGAACCACAAGCTGGAGTCGCTCGCCGCGCACTACGGCGTGGTGCAGCAGCGCGCACACCACGCGCTGGACGACGCCCGCGTGCTGGCCGAGGCGTTCCGGCCCAGCCTGCACCTGGCGGCAGGCGCCGGGGTGCGGCTGCCGCTGCTCGCCTGCCAGCCGCTCACCGAGTGGTCGGACACCCCCCGCGCCATCGGCCGCCAGGCCTCGTACCGGCCGGGCAGCTGGCGCCCCAGCATCAAGCGCCCCGCCTGCCCGTACCCCAACCCCGGGCGGTACGAGCCGGGCAAGCCGCTCGTCCAGGGCATGCGGGTGGCGTTCTCCGGCGACACCTCCGTCGACCGCGAGCTGCTGGAGGACCGCGCCTTCGAAGCCGGACTCCACATCGCGGGCAGCGTCTCCCGGCTCACCAGTCTGCTGGTCACCAACGACCCGGATTCGGCGACGTCCAAGACGGTCAAGGCGCTCTCGTTCGGCACCCCGGTGGTCGACGAGGCGGCCTTCATGCAATTGCTCCAGGACGTGGCACCGGCACCGTCATCCGGGTGAAGGAGCCACGACGCGCCCTGCGCACACTCCCCCTCCGGCGCCCCGCGACCGCACCCTGTGGCGCATGGCACGTTGTGAGGTCTGCGGAAACGACTACGGCATGACGTTCGAGGTGCACGCGCAGGGCGAAGTGCATGTCTTCGACTGCTTCTCCTGCGCGATCCACCGGATGGCCCCGATCTGCGAGCACTGCCGATGCCAGATCATCGGCCAGGGTGTGGAGGCCGACGGTCACTTCTACTGCGGAGCGCACTGCGCCCGCGCCGAAGGGAAGGTGGGCCTCGTGGACCATGTGTGACTCCCCGGCATGGGGACCCGCCCGCCAGGCACCCCACGACCGAGTTGTACGGTCGTGGGGTGTACCGCTTCCTGTTGTCCCGGCAGTGGGTGATTTTCACCCTCGTTGCGCTCACCCTCATCCCCACGATGATCGAGCTGGGCTTCTGGCAGCTGCACCGCCACGAGCACCGGGTGGCGCAGAACGCGCTGATCGCCAAGAGCCTCGCGTCCCGCGCGGCCCCGGTGGAGCGGCTCACCTCCCCCGGCCACGAGGTACCCCGCGCCGACACCTGGCGCACGGTGTCCGCCACCGGGACGTACGACTCCCGGCACGAGGTCGTGGTGCGCCGCAGGACGGCCGCCGACGAGCAGACCATCGGCTACTACGTCCTCACCCCGCTGATCACGAAGAGCGGGCGTGCCGTCCTGGTCAACCGCGGCTGGATCCCGGCCGACGGCCCCCTCACCCGGTTCCCGAAGGTGCCGGCCTCCCCCAGCGGCGACGTCACCGTCACCGGTCGTCTGATGCCCGATGAGACCACCGAGGCCAGCGGCATCAAGGACAAACCGGGCCTGCCGCCCCGCCAGGTCATGCTGATCAACAGCAAGCAGCAGTCCGGAGAGCTCTCCCGGCCGGTGCTCGGCGGCTACATCGAACTCACCAAGACCTCCCCGGAGGCCAAGGGGCAGCCGGAGGCCGTCCCCGCCCCGGACCACAGCAGCATCGGCCCGCACATGGCCTATGCGATCCAGTGGTGGCTTTTCGCCGCCGGTGTCCCGGTCGGCTGGGCGGCCCTGGTCCGCCGCGAGCGCAAGGACCGGCTCACCGCACAGCAGTCGCCCGACGAGGCGGTTCCCGTCCCTGCCTGACCCGTCCGGTCGCTGCCCGGGAATGCTCCGGGCCCACTGCGGGCAGGGGAATCTCCGAACCGTGGGAAAGGCGGCAGTGTGGCTGGACGGATCGAGGACTATGCGCTCATCGGCGATCTCCAGACCGCCGCGCTCGTGGGCAGGGACGGCTCCATCGACTGGCTGTGCCTGCCCCGCTTCGACTCGGCGGCCTGCTTCGCCGCGCTCCTGGGCGACGAGGACAACGGCCACTGGCGCATCGCCCCCGTCTCCGGCACGACCTGCACCCACCGTTCCTACCGCGGCGAGACCCTGGTCCTCGACACCGTCTGGGAGACCGCGACCGGCACCGTCGAGGTCACCGACTTCATGCCGCAGCGCGACCGCGCACCCGATGTCGTACGGATCGTGCGCGGCGTCTCGGGCACCGTCGACATGCGCAGCGAGATCCGGCTCCGCTTCGACTACGGGAGCATCGTCCCCTGGATGCGCCGCACCGACGGCCACCGGATCGCCATCGCGGGCCCCGACTCGGTGTGGCTGCGCAGCGAGCCCCCGGTCACGACCTACGGCAAGGACTTCTGCACCTACGCGGACTTCACCGTCTCCCGGGGCGAAAGCGTCGCCTGCGTCATCACCTGGCACCCCTCCCACGAGCAGCGGCCCCGCCGCATCGACCCGTACGAGGCGCTGACGAGCAGCGTCGAGAGCTGGGAGAAGTGGGCGGCCCGGTGCAGTTACGAGGGGCCGTGGCGGGACGCCGTCATGCGCTCGCTGATCACCCTGAAGGCCCTCACCTACGCCCCGAGCGGCGGCATCGTCGCCGCCGCGAGCACCTCTCTCCCCGAGGAGATAGGCGGTGTGCGCAACTGGGACTACCGCTTCTGCTGGCTGCGCGACTCCACACTCACGCTCAACGCGCTCGTCTCCAGCGGCTATCTGGAGGAGGCCGCGGCCTGGCGTGACTGGCTGCTGCGCGCGGTCGCGGGCGACCCGGCGGATCTGCAGATCATGTACGGCCTCGCGGGCGAGCGGCGGCTCACCGAGTTCAACGTCCCCTGGCTTCCGGGCTACGAGGCATCGTCCCCGGTCCGGATCGGCAACGCGGCCGTCGAACAGCTCCAGCTCGACGTCTACGGCGAGGTCCTCGACTCCCTCTACTCCTCCCGCGAGAAGGGACTGCCCCAGGAGGAGAACGCCTGGAGCCTCCAGGTCGCTCTCATGGAGTTCCTGGAGACGCAGTGGCGCGAGCCGGACGAGGGCCTGTGGGAAGTACGGGGCCCGCGCCGCCACTTCGTCCACTCCAAGGTCATGGCGTGGGTCGCCGCCGACCGGGCCGTACGCACCCTGGAGAAGTTCCCCCGGCTCCCGGGAGACACCAAGCGCTGGCAGGCCATGCGCGACACCGTGCACCGGGAGGTGTGCCGGCACGGCTACGACGCGGACCGCAACACGTTCACGCAGTACTACGGCTCCGCCGAACTGGATGCCGCCACCCTGCTCATTCCCCAGGTCGGGTTCCTCCCGGCCTCCGATCCACGGGTGATCGGCACGGTCGACGCGGTCCGCCGGGAGCTGGACCACGGCGGCTTCGTCCGCCGCTACACCATCGACCATGTGGACGGGCTGCCGGGCGGCGAAGGGGCCTTCCTCGCCTGCTCCTTCTGGCTGGCCGACGCCCTGCGCGCTACCGGGCGTACCAAGGAGGCCGCGGACCTCTTCGAAGAGTTGCTGGCACTGCGCAACGACGTCGGGCTGCTGTCCGAGGAGTGGGACCCGGTCACCCGGCGCCAGCTGGGCAACTTCCCGCAGGCGTTCAGCCATGTGGGCCTGGTGAACACCGCTCTCGCGCTGTCCGGGACCGATGGGAGACCATGAGGGCATGGATCTTGAACTGAAGGACCGGGTCTACGTCGTCACCGGGGCCACCCGCGGGCTCGGCCTCGCGGCCGCGCGCGAACTGGTCGCCGACGGGGCCAAGGTGGTGCTCAGCGGCCGCGACGAGGAGGCCGCCGCGGCCACCGCCGCGGCGCTCGGACCGAAGACCGTCGGCCTCGCCGCGGACAACTCCGACCCGGGGACCGCCGACCGCCTCATCGCCACGGCCCGCGCCCGCTTCGGCAGCTTCGACGGCATCCTGATCAGCGTCGGGGGGCCGCCGACCGGGCTGGGCGCCGACAACACCGACGAGCAGTGGCGGGCAGCCTTCGAGTCCGTTTTCCTCGGAGCGGTCCGCCTCGCCCGGACGGCCGCGGCCGAACTCTCCGAGGGCGGCGTGATCGGCTTCGTCCTCTCCGGCTCCGTCCACGAGCCGATCCCCGGGCTGACCATCTCCAACAGTCTGCGGCCGGGGCTCGCGGGCTTCGCCAAGTCCCTCTCCGTCGAACTGGGCCCGCGCGGTATCCGTGTGATCGGACTCCTCCCGGCCCGTATCGACACGGACCGGGTACGCGAGCTCGACGCGCTCTCCGGCGACGCGGACACGGCTCGCGCCCGTAATTCGGCGGCGATTCCCCTGCGTCGCTACGGGCGGCCCGAGGAGTTCGGCCGGGCGGCGGCCTTCCTGCTCTCCCCCGCGGCCTCCTATCTCACCGGCATCATGCTCCCCGTGGACGGCGGCTCCCGCCACGGCTTCTGACCGCCGCCGGCCGTCACTTCAGCGCCCTCGGGCCCATCGGGCATCCGGCCCCGAGGCCCGCCCGCTGTCAGACAGCCCGCTCGGCCCCGTGCCGTGCCGCCGTCACCCGGACCTCCGCCGGAAGCCGCTCGAGTCCCGCCGAGTCCCGCGCATGCCGCAGCGCCTCGTCGTTCATGCGCCCCAGCACCTCCGCCGGCCCCGCGTACGGCTCCAACACCACTCCGACCCGCACCTCCGGCGCGGTACGGCGGCGTCCGGTCAGCACGACGTCAGCCCGGGAGACCCCGTCCATCGCCTCCGCCTCAGCGGCCAGTACGCCTTCCAGTGCGCGCCCTCGCAGCAGAGCCCCTGCTCCGTCCCCGCTGTCGACGAGCACCTCGCTCAGCCGGTGCCGCCGCAGCTGAGCCAGCAGCCACCACAGCATCAGCGCCAGCAGAACGGCGAGCACCGCGAAGACAACGGGCCACCACCAGCCGTCGTCCCGCCACCGGGTCCGCCCCTCGTCTCCCAGCACCACGTCGTCCGGCCCCCGGAAGGGCCACCAGCCCGGCAGGTCGAAGCCCCAGTGCCGCGGCAGATCCAGTGCTCCGACCAGCACCGCGCCACCCAGTGCGAACAGTCCGAGCCCGGCCAGGCCCAGCAGTACCCGGTTGGCAGTTCTGACCATGCGTCACGTCACCTCTTCGCCGGACGTCGTACGTGCACGGAGAGGCTCGGCTGCCGGGCCAGGCCCAGCTCGCGCATGCCGGCCGCCAGGGCGGCGTCCAGATCGGCGCGCACGGCGTCGAGATCGCGGAAGTGCGCCTGTGCCCGGGCCCGGACCGCGCGCCGGCCGACGTCGACCCGCACCGACTGCACTCCGGGCACCTCCATCGCACGGTCGCGCAGCACGAGCGCCGCCGCGGACCGGTGGAGTCCTGCCCGTACGTCCTCCGCACCGGTGTCGTGGGCGGCGCCCGCCGCACCGGCGTCCCCGGCCTTCCGGGTGTCCACCTTCCCGGTCTCCCCGGTGCCCTCCGCGCCGCCGGCATCCTCCGCCGCGCCGCCGGACCTCCCCACGGGCGGCCGCCGCATCGGCAGCAGCCGCCTCAGCCCGGGGGTGAGCGCCAGCACGAGCAGCCACAGCCCGATCACCATCGCGGCCGCCGCCCCGCCGATCATCCAGCCGCTGTCCAGCGGCCGTTCCGCCAGTTCCTCGGCCAGGCTCCGCCGCCACCCCATCGCGGACCGGCCCGCCCGGACGGCGGCGACGTCGTAGAGGAGCAGACCCGTACCGGCGACAGCGAGCGCCGCGACAATCCCGGCGGGCACCCGGCGGGACGACCAGAAGCGCCGTACGGAACCGTGCTCCTCCCCGCCCTCGTACGCAGCGGCGGACGCGGACTGCTGCGGACTGCCCTTTTCGGGTGCTTCGGCGGTCGGCAGGCCGCCCTTCGCCCCGGGCTCGTGACCGCTCATGTCACCCTTCCCTGCTCCCCCGCCTGCGAGTGCACCGAGTGCAGCCGCTCGACGAAGACGGAGACCTCGGGCACGTCCATGCCCGCCAAGGCAAGTACCCGCTCGGTGACCACCCGACGCACCGCATGGCACTGCGCGCCGATGTCGCACGGATATCCCAGCTCGACGGCCACCCGCACCCGCGCCTCCCCCGCAGGACCGCCCCTCTCGGCCGCTTCGGCCGCCCGCCGGAGCGACACCGTCGCGTGCGGTCCGCGCCCCGGTGGCACACGATGCGCCTCGGCAGCACCGCGCAACGCCTCCCGGGCCGCCTGCGAAGCGATCTTCGCGACGACCCGGTCGGCGATACGTGTCGCTCCCCTCTCGCCCGCGGGCACCGGATCCGCGGCGGCGACCCTGCGCGTCACCCGCTCACCGCCGCCGCTCACTGCGCTCCCGGGGACGGAAGAAGTCGCCGGGCTCCAGATCGCCCTCCAGGAACCGCCCGGCCACGTATCCGACGGCACCCAGCGCCGCCACCAGGAGGAAGGCCCCGAAACCACCGAAGTATCCGGCGAAGCCCAGTGCCATCCCGGCGATCAAGCCGAGTCCGGCCATGCTCATCGTGCGCTCCTTCGATTACGTCTGCGTACGCCTGCGCCGGTTGCTCGGTGAAACTCCGCTGCGGCCACCGCCTACCGGATTCGGGGCTCTTCTTCCTCTTCCTCCTCCGGCAGCTTCACATCGCTCACGGCGATGTTGATCTCGACGACTTCAAGGCTGGTCATGCGCTCGACCGCGGCAACCACGTTCTCCCGAACGGCGGCCGCGACCTCCATGATCGAGACGCCGTAATCGACGACGATCTCCAGGTCGAGGGCCGTCTGCACCTCACCGACCTCGGCCTTGACCCCGCGGGTGGGGGACCTGCCACTCGTGCCGGGAACGCGTTCCCGTACGGCCCCCAGGCTGCGGGACAGCCCGCTGCCCATCTCATGGACACCGACGACCTCGCGGGCGGCCAGCCCGGCGATCTTCTCCACGACTCCATCGGCAATGGTGGTACGGCCTCGGGAAGCCGGCGCTCCGCCCCCGCTCCTGCCCCCCGGTTCCTTCCGCTGCCTGTCGCCCGGGGACTCCACGTTGGGGGTCTCGGGCCGGTTCCGCTGTGCGGTATCGGTCATGGCCGGTCATCCCTTCCGAAGGAGAGAAGCGGCATTCCGCTCCATTGCCCACACTAAGTGTGATTGCCCCGTACCGCTTCAGGGATGCGGCACGCGTGGGACCGGCACCGAGGGAGCCGATTGCGGCAGGCTGTACGTAAACGAAGCGCAGGGAAACGCGAGAAACAGGGGTGAGAGCCGGTGGCGGCCGACGGATGGGCCCGGGCGGTACGGCAGCAGCTCGGTCTTGGCCGGATTCTCCCGCTCGGCGGACCGGCCGACGGCTCCTGGATCACCGAGAAGGCGGCGAGCCAGGTGCTGATGGACGCGGCTTCCGAGTGGCCCGGTATCCGCCCGGAGGCGGTCCGGGTCTCCCTCGCCGACCCGGACTCGGCGCCGGAACCGGCTGTTGTCGGTCCGGTGAGCGCCCTGCCGCCCGGTCCGCTCCGTATCGAGGCGGAGTTCTCCGCCTCGGCCCTGCTACCGCTGCCCGAGGCGGCGGAACAGCTGCGCCGGGTGCTGTTCGAGGCGGCCGAGGCACGCCTCGGCCTGGTGACAACCGAGGTCGACCTGCGTGTGACAGGCCTGATCGACGAGCCGGAGCCCGGACGGGAGCCGAGCGCGGCGACGTCCCGGGGTTCCGGCGCCGTGGCCGGGGAACCCGCACCGGCCTCCGATCAGGCGCCCGCCCCCGGCCCGCGGCTGGCACCGGGGCCCGTGCCGGTGCGGGAACCGACCGTGGAGCTGGGTGAAGCGGCGGCGGCCGTGCCCGGTGTGGCCCGCCTCGCCGCGACCCTGGGCTTTGCCGTGTCCCGGATCAGGGCAGGGCAGGGACACCCGGTCGAGATCAAGGACGACGACGATCCGCCGCGGCGGCGCGTCCAGGTGCAGCTGGCGGTCACTGCCGGACAACGGGCACTCGACGTCGCCCGCAATGTCCGGGCAGTGGTGGCCGCTGCGGCTGCCGGCGACGCCCCCGGTCCGGTCACGGTTGCCGTCCTGGTGACGGCGGTCGAGCCGCGGCCGAGTGCGGACGCCGGCGCCGCCCGGCCTGCGCGAGCCCTGGACGAGTGGTGAATCCGCGCCCTTCAAGGGGCTCTCCGCCGCGTCGGCACGTTCGCCGTCCGGCCTGATCCGCCGGACCCCGATCCGCCGGACGGGACCCGCTACTCGGCGATGCCCGCCAGGTCCCGGAGCCGCCGTGCCTGCGCGGCACGCTCCGCCACGCGCTGCTCCTCGTACGTACGGTCGGTCGCGCCGCGCAGCAGTGCCTTGGTCTCGATCACGGCATCGCGCGGAGCTGCCAGCAGCGCCGCCGTCAGATCCTGCACGGCGGCGTCGAGTTCGGATGCGGGTACGACGAGGTTGGCGAGGCCCGTTCGCTCGGCCTCGGGGGCTTGCACGTAACGCCCGGTGACACAGATTTCGAGCGCGCGGGCGTAGCCGATGAGTCCGACAAGGGGGTGCGTGCCCGTGAGGTCCGGGACAAGTCCGAGGCTGGTCTCACGCATGGAGAACTGAACGTCGTCGGCGCAGACACGCAGATCGCAGGCGAGGGCGAGCTGGAAGCCCGCGCCGATCGCATGCCCCTGTACGGCGGCGACGGTGATGAGGTCGTTCCGCCGCCACCAGGTGAACGCCTCCTGGTATTCGGCGATGGTCGCGTCGAGAACGGCGTCGGAGCCGCCCGCGAGCTCGATGAACGACGGCTCGCCGTCGAAGCCCTCGGGGGTGAACGCCTGCCGGTCGAGCCCGGCGGAGAAGGACGTGCCTTCTCCGCGCAGCACCGCCACCCGGACACTGCCGGGCAGCAGCCGCCCCGCTTCGCTCAAGGCCCGCCACAGGGCGGGCGACTGGGCGTTGCGCTTGACGGGGTTGGCCAGGGTCACCGTGGCCACCGTCGCCGAGTCGTCAACGGTGAGCCTTACGCCGTCCTTGTCCAGCAGGGTCATGAGGTACCTCCGTGGGCCGCAGTCAGCCAGCTAAGTTGACTGCACAGTAACCACCCGGACGACCGGTCGACCGACCGGGTGGCACTGCCCGCTCCCGCTGGGGTTACCTCGTCAGGCCGAGGCGGCCTTCTTACCCCGCGTGGCTCCGCCGCGACCACGCAGGGTCACGCCGGACTCGCTGAGCATCCGGTGGACGAACCCGTACGACCGGCCTGTTTCCTCGGCCAGGGCACGGATGCTCGCACCGGAGTCGTACTTCTTCTTCAGGTCAGCCGCGAGCTTTTCGCGCGCGGAGCCGGTAACCCGGCTGCCCTTCTTCAGAGTCTCGGCCACCCGTGCCTCCTCATGGGAAGTGCGCTCTGGACTCTCATGATCACCCCTCGGGGGCTTCCTGGCCACCCATTCGGCAAGGTCCATACGACAACCTTTCCGAGCCCGGTACGGAGCCACCCATCCGGAGTCCCCTATTCCGCACTGCCGGAAATTCGTCACTGTGTGCAGTCGGCGGCGAAGGTCCAGGTCAGCGCCGTAGCCGTACGTCAGGGCGGGTCAGAGGGTGCATACACCACGGATTTGCGAACCCACGGTCACGGCGCGCCGGAGTACGACCCGGACTCACTCAGATGATGGATCACGCATCGGCCGAATGATCCAGAAGAAAGTGGATCAGGCCGGAAGAACCGGGCGGATCATGCCAGCGCGACGAGGTCCGCGTAGTCCTGGCCCCAGAGATCCTCGACACCGTCGGGCAGCAGAATGATGCGCTCCGGCTGGAGAGCGTCCACCGCGCCTTCATCGTGCGACACCAGCACGACCGCACCGGCGTAGGTGCGCAGCGCGCCGAGGATCTCCTCGCGGCTGGCGGGGTCGAGGTTGTTGGTCGGCTCGTCGAGGAGAAGGACGTTCGCCGACGAGACCACCAGGGTCGCGAGCGCGAGGCGGGTCTTCTCACCGCCGGAGAGCACTCTGGCCGGCTTGTCGACGTCGTCCCCGGAGAACAGGAAGGAGCCCAGCGTCTTACGGATCTCGACCAGGTCGAGGTCCGGGGCGGACGAACGCATGTTCTCCAGGACCGTCCGGTCCGGGTCGAGGGTCTCGTGCTCCTGCGCGTAGTAGCCGAGCTTGAGCCCGTGGCCGGGGGTGACGGCTCCGGTGTCGGGCGTCTCGACCCCGGCCAGCAGCCGTAGCAGGGTGGTCTTGCCGGCGCCGTTGAGGCCGAGGATGACGACCCGCGAGCCCTTGTCGATGGCCAGGTCGACGTCGGTGAAGATCTCCAGGGAGCCGTAGGACTTCGACAGGCCCTCGGCGGTGAGCGGGGTCTTGCCGCAGGGCGCGGGGTCGGGGAAGCGCAGCTTGGCGACCTTGTCGGACCGGCGCACCTCCTCGAGGCCGGAGAGCAGCTTCTCCGCGCGCCGGGCCATGTTCTGCGCGGCCACGGTCTTGGTGGCCTTGGCCCGCATCTTGTCGGCCTGGGAGTTGAGGGTGGCGGCCTTCTTCTCGGCGTTGGCACGCTCCCGCTTGCGGCGCTTCTCGTCGGACTCGCGCTGGGTCAGGTACTGCTTCCAGCTCATGTTGTACACATCGATCCGCGACCGGTTGGCGTCCAGGTAGAAGACCTTGTTGACGACGGTCTCGACCAGCTGGATGTCGTGGGAGATCACGACGAAGCCGCCGCGGTAGGTCTTGAGGAAGTCCCTCAGCCAGACGATCGAGTCGGCGTCGAGGTGGTTCGTCGGCTCGTCTAGCAGCAGGGTGTCGGCGTCCGAGAAGAGGATCCGGGCGAGTTCGACGCGGCGGCGCTGGCCGCCGGAGAGGGTGTGCAGCGGCTGGCCGAGAACCCGGTCGGGCAGGTTGAGGCTGGCGGCGATGGTCGCGGCCTCGGCCTCGGCGGCGTAGCCGCCCTTGGTGAGGAACTCGGTCTCCAGCCGCTCGTACTTCTTCATCGCGCGCTCACGCGTGGCGCCCTGGCCGGTGGCCATCCGCTGCTCGTTCTCCCGCATCTTGCGCAGCACGGAGTCGAGGCCGCGGGCCGAGAGAATGCGGTCGCGGGCGAGGACGTCCAGGTCTCCGGTACGGGGGTCCTGCGGGAGGTAGCCGACCTCGCCGGAGCGGGTGACGCTGCCCGCCGCGGGAGCGCCCTCGCCTGCGAGGACCGTGGTGAGAGTCGTCTTGCCCGCTCCGTTGCGGCCGACGAGGCCGATGCGGTCGCCCTTGGCGACACGGAAGGAAGCGGACTCGATGAGGACACGGGCGCCGGCGCGCAGCTCGAGGCCGGTGGCAGTGATCACGGAAAGGACTCCAGGGCAGGATTCGGGCGTCGGGACGAGAGGTGGCGCGCCGCGCGAAGCGAACCGTTGAAACGGGCGGGGCGGGCGACGGGCGGAGGTCGGTCGACGCCGTCTAATGCACAAGGAGAGTTGCCATGGGAAGGAGTCTAGCGGTGGTATGCAACTCCATTTCCGGCGGAGGCCGGGGATCTCACCGCCCGGCGGTGCGCGTTACGCGGTGATGCGGCGCGGATCCGGCCGGGCTGTCGCCGGATCAGCTCCACCGTCCAGGTCGGGACGGTGCCGCCGGTGCGGCCGGAGGCACCGCTGCCGGAGCAGCACCGAAGGACGAAGTGATGCGTTTCACCCATACTCGGGGTGGGGCGGCGCGCTGCCGAACCGGGCACCCGGGCAGAGTCCTCCGCGCTCATGCGGGGCGTGCTCATCATGCCGGGCCCTGGACGCGACGCCCGTCCGCGTGACTCCGGGAGGGCCTTCCAGCGTCTTCCCGGCGACGACGGCACGGACCGCGCTGGGCGAAACCTCCCGCCGAGAGCGCCTCAGAAGAGGAGTGAACGACATGGCAGGCACCGGCTCGGACCGGCCGACCATCTACCCGACGCTGCTGTACGCGGACGCGCAGGCGGCCATCAAACTGCTCACCGAGGCCTTCGGTTTCACCGCGGACGCCGTCTACACGGGTGAGGGCGATGTCGTCGCCCACGCCGAGCTCAGCTACGGCAACGGCGTGGTGATGCTCGGCTCGAAGGGCAGGGAGGGCATCTTCGCGCAGACTCTGGGGAACGGCGGGCCCGCGGGCATCTATGTGGTCGTCCAGGACGTCGACGCGCACCACCGGAAGGCCGCGGCGCACGGCGTCGAGATCCTGATGCCGCCGACCGATCAGGACTACGGCTCGCGGGACTACATGGCGCGGGACGCCGAGGGCAATGTGTGGAGCTTCGGCACATACGCCCCTGCCGGGGGCGGCGGGGCGTAGGGGCTGTTCTCCCGTCCCGTCCGGCGTGTCGCACCTGTCCTGCCCCTGCCGCGGCGCTCGGACCACGGCGCTCCCCGAGCATCTGCTACCGCACGCTGTTCAGGGCGGGATGTCCAGGGCAGGCACGGCAGTTGCGGAAGCCGTGCCCGTCCGCGTCACGCCCTTCAGACGCCTCCGGTGTGCACCTGGAAGGCCGCCCGGCGCACGGCCTTGGCGAGTGCCGGGTCGGGATGGGCGGCTGCCAGGGCGACGAGTACCTGCACGGTGCGGGGATGGCCGACGGCGCGTACCTCGTCGAGCAGCGCCGGGACGGTGCCCTGCACCGCGGAGTCGAGGTGGCGCACCAGCAGCGGGCCCTCACCGTGGTCGGCGACGGCGGCCGCGGTGTCGATCCACAGCCAGGTGGCCTCCTGGCGGGTGAGCACCTCCAGCGTGTCCTCCGGGTCCCCGCCTTCCTGCTCGGCCAGCCACAGGAGGGCGTACGGCCGCAGGCCGGGCTCCTCGACCACGGTCCGTACAGCCGGTTCGGCGGGGGCGCCGACCACCCGCAGCGCCTCGAAGGCGAGACCGCGCAGCAGCGCGTCGTCTCCGCGTGCGGTGTCCAGGAGTTCGTGGACAGCGCTGCCGACCGGCCGCGCTGCCAGCCACGCCCGGTACTCGTCCCGGGCGGGGCCCGGTGTGAGGCGGGCACAGCCGCGCAGCATGTCCTCGGCGGATCGCTCGATGTTACCCGCGGGGCTCTGCGCGGCGACGCAGATCTGTTCGAGCTTGACCCAAACGGCCCAGTTTCCGAGCGGAGTGAGTGTGGCCTGGCCCTCGCCGAGGGTCAGGGCCCCGACGGAGGCGAGGGCGTCGAGCACCCAGTCCAGCAGGGCGGCGGGGGGAGGCCCGTCGGCGGCAGACGGCTCCGGGCCCGGGGCGTCGTCCGGGCCGTACGGGACCTCGCAGCGCTCGGTGCGCAGTTCGGCGACTCGCTGTTCGAGCATGTCCATCAGCGCGGACACCAGGACGGGCCCGGCCGAGAGCTGTAGCAGCGAGAGGAGTTGGGGTACGGCCTCGACGACCTCCCCGACGGCGGCCGGGGCGAACGCGGCGGGCGCCGGGCGTGCGAGCGACCAGGCGTCGAAGAGCGCGACCCAGCCGCGCAGGGCGGCGCTGTCGTCACGGTCCCAGGCCTGCAGACGCCAGCCGGGGCGCGCCGTGTCGCCGTGCAGCTCGACGAGCCCGGCGAGCCGCGCGCGGTCCCAGTCGGCCCGCACCTGGCGGGGGGTCAGCCGCAGCCGGGCCGCGGCCCTTTCGGCCGCTTCGTCGCAGAGGGCCCCGGTGCACCCGGGCCCCAGCCGGGCGCCGCGGCCCTGTTCGGCATCGGCCCAGCGGGCAATCCGTACGGCGTCGGCGAGGCCTTCTCGCGCCTGCCGCGCCAGTTCCGCGCGGGGCGGCGTGCCCGCGGGCGGGCGCGGCGCAGGTCGGGCACGCCGGTTGGTCACGGCTCGGCCGGCGGCGGCGATCGGTCGTCGGGGAACAAGGCGGAGCCGGGAGTCGCGCGGAGTACGGGACGTCACGGGAGCAGTCTTCCCGCTGGCGGCCCGAAAGCCCAATCGGAATCCGTGCGCACGCGTTCCCCGACAGCTGCCGTCTCAGGACGCGAGCTCTCCGGGGACAGGCCGGATGCGTGCGGCGGCCGACGGAAGGGGCGGCGGACCAGCGGCGTTACCACCGCGCACCTGCGCGGCGCGGGCGAGGAGCGGGCCCGGAACGGACGTGTCCCAGCGCACCGAGGCGGGGACCGGCTCGGTACGGACCCGGCACGGACCGGCCGGCGCGAGCACGCCACACGCGCCCGGGACGGACGGTGCGAACGTGTCCTCTCGCACCGACGCGGTGCGGACGAATCCCCCCGCGCACGCCCCCTCGCGGACCTTTGCGAACCCGGCACGGACCGACTGGCTCGGGCACCTGCACCACGCGTGGGGGCGGACGCGAAAAACAGGCTCGGCGTAGACCCGGGGCACCGTGTCGGCTGGGGTATGCGGCGCTTGCCCGGCACACAAAGCACGGTGCCGGGGCCGGCGAACGCACGGTGCGGCCCGGCGCAGGCGCGGAGCGGACCCGTACAGACTCGGTCGGCACGGGGCCCGGCACACACGCGCGCGGCCACGACACAGGCAGCGTGTGGACGTAACCCGGGCACAGTGCCCGCGTCACGCGCGAGGCTCCGGTGCGGCGCAAGTGCCAGTGCGGGCGTGACGCGGCGCGCCACGCACGGGCCCCGCGGCACGAGCATTGCTGCACACGTACGAAGCCGGTGCGGCGCAGGTGCGGGCGGTGCGGTACCGGTGCGGGGGTGGGCCGGTTACATCAAGGGTGTCAGGAAGCGGCGCAGCGCCTCCTCGTAGCCCTCCGGGTCCGCGTTCCACATCGCCGCGTGCGGTGCCCGCTCGACCGTGTGCAGGGTGACCAGATCGGGGCGGCGGTCCGCGAGTGCGCGGGAGGCGGCCCAGGGGGCGATGCTGTCGTCCGGGCCGTGCAGGACGAGGGCGGGTACGGCCAGCCGGTCGGGATCCGGCACCTCGGCGAAGTTTCCGGCGTCCAGTCCTGTGCGGCCCTGCGCGGCACGTACGGCCAGCGGCAGAAGCGCGCGGGGCGTGCCGTCGGCAACGGCCAGGGCCCGTACGGTCGCACGCCAGTCGAGGACCGGCGAGTCCAGCACGATGCCGCTGATCCGCGGTCGCAGCGCGGACCGCTCGGCGGCGTGCAGCGCCATGGTGGCGCCCGTCGACCAGCCGTACAGCACGACGGTCTCTGCGCCGTACCGCACCGCGTAGCGGATGGCCGCGTCGAGGTCGTGCCACTCGGTATTGCCCAGGTGCCCGATGCCGTCCGGGAGGCGCGGGGCTCCCAGGTCTCCCCGGTAGGCGAGGTCCAGTACCGGAAACCGCTGCTCCGCGAGGAAGGGCATGACGACCATGGGATGTTCGCGGCCGGTGCCCAGCCCGTGGACGGTGATCACCCAGGTCTCGCGGGCGCCGGGCACGAACCAGGCGGGCAGCGCGCCGAGTTCGCCGGGGATGTCCACATCTGCGTGGTCCAGGCCGAGCGCGTCGCGCGGGTTGCCGATGTACACCTGCGGGGTGAGCCACAGCCGGGCACCCGGCTCGAGCGTGCCGTGCGTGACGAGTTCGAGGCGGCGCACGACCGAGTCCGCGGGGTGCGGGGCGTTCTCGATGACGGGCCCGACGATCGCGTGGGTGTCCCCGCCTGTCAGCCCGTACGTTCCCGGGCGCAGCGACGCGAGGCTGCGGGTCAGAGTGACCTGGCCTGCCGCGGTGGCGTGGACGGTGAGCTTGGGGTCGCTCGGCAGCGGGCGGATGCGCGAGGGCTTGAGGGCAGCGTCGCTGACGTACCGCCCGGCCGCCACCGCGGCCACGCCGGCACCCAGCACGGTGGTGGCGGCCGCGGCCGCCGCTGTACGCAGGCGCATCCTTTCCAGTGTGGGCGTGCGGGGGCCCCGCGGCCAGCGGGCGGCAGCGGCCGGGTGACCGCCCGCGGGGCGGCAGCGGCGGCGTCAGTTCTGTCGGCCGTAGCCGCGGAGCTTCTCCTCGACGTCGCGGAGTTGACCGCGCGACAGCAGGCTGGGGGCGTGTCCGGGTACGGCCCGGGCGGCAAGCCAGACCTGGCACATCCACTCCAGCTGTGCGGTGCGGTCGTACGCCTGCGCGAGTGTGCTGCCGTACGCCACGGCGCCGTGGTTCTGGAGCAGGCAGCCGCTGCGGTCGCGGAGCGCCTGCAGCATGTTCTCCGCCAACTCCTCGCTGCCGTAGAGGGCGTAGCGGGCGACGCGTACGGGGCCGCCGAGCGCCGCCGCCATGTAGTGGATGAGCGGGAGTTCGGGGACGAGTGCGGAGACGGCCGTGGCGTGCACGGCGTGGGTGTGCACAACGGCCGCGGCCGGGGTGTTGCGGTAGACGGCCAGATGCATCGGCAGCTCGCTGGTGGGCTTCAGCTCGCCGAGAATCTGCCGGCCGTCGAGGCCGACGCCGACCGCGTCCTGCGGGGTGAGCCGGTCGTACGGCACTCCGGTCGGGGTGACGAGCACGGTCTCTCCGACGCGCACGGACACATTGCCCGAGGTGCCGACGACCAGGCCGTCGGCGACGGTCCGCCGCGCGGTGGCGACGAGGTCGGCCCAGGCCTGCGCCAAGGGTTGCGACGGTTCCACGGGCTCTACGGGCTCCACGGGGGCTCGCTCCTCCATGCCCTCACCTCCGGACCGATCCTGGCAGCCCTGGCGTGCCGGTGGCGAACTTCCGCACCACGGGAACCGCGGGGCGGAGGCATCCACCATTTGACCCTTATGCCCGGGTTAGTGACACGCTGATCGCTATTGCCGAATATCACATGTTTTTGATGGTTCTTCGAGTAGTCTCAGGGCGATTTGTCATGCCCGTCGCCACCGGGGGACATCATGGCTCGTGACCGAACACCTCTACGACTACGACGCCGACGGCGGCTGCTGGCAGTCGCCGTCGCCACACTCACCCTCGGCGGGGCAGCCCTCGCCGAGATCCCGGCCTCCGCCGCCACGAAGCCGCGCGGCCACGACGTGTCCTCCCACCAGGGGAATGTCGACTGGTCGAAGGCGAAGAGCAAAGGCGCGAAGTTCGTCTACGTGAAGGCCACCGAGTCCACCACCTACCGCAACCCCTACTTCGCGCAGCAGTACACCGGTTCGTTCAAGGCCGGGCTGCTGCACGGGGCGTACCACTTCGCCCTGCCGCACAGGTCCTCGGGCAAGACCCAGGCCAGGTACTTCGTGAAGCACGGCGGCAACTGGAGCCGGGACGGCCGGACGCTGCCGCCCGCGGTGGACCTGGAGAACAATCCGTACGGCTCGAGGTGCTACGGCCTGAGCAGGACGAGGATGGTCAGCTGGATCAGGTCGTTCAGCAACGAGGTGAAGCGGAAGACCGGCCGACGGCCGGTGATCTACACGACAGCCCGTTGGTGGAACGACTGCACCGGGCGGAGCAAGGCCTTCGGCCACAATCACGCGCTGTGGCTGGCGCGCTGGGGCTCGTCGCCGGGGAGTCTGCCGGCGGGCTGGTCGTACTGGTCCTTCTGGCAGCGGAGCAACTCGGGCTCACTGCCGGGCGACCAGGACACCTGGAACGGGTCGTTGAAGCAGCTCAAACGGTTTGCCCGCGGCTGAATCCCCGCGGCCTGCATCCAGGCCGCGGGACACCCGGAGGTCGAGCCCCGCGGTGCCGCCGCTCAGCACCGCCGAACAGCGGCACCGCAAAGCCCCCTTGAGTTCACCTTCCGTTCACTCAATATCCCTACGTTCGCCGTGCACTGACCATCGAGCTGATTGCCTGGGTGAATGGAACACATCACGCTTCTCATCGGGATCGTGATCATCACGGCCTTGGTGTTCGACTTTACGAACGGCTTCCACGACACCGCCAACGCCATGGCCACCACCATCTCCACCGGGGCGCTCCGGCCCAAGACCGCGGTGGCGATGTCGGCGGGCCTGAACCTGATCGGCGCGTTCCTCTCCATTGAGGTGGCCAGGACCATCTCCGGCGGCATCATCGACGAGAGTTCCGGTATCCGGCCCGAAGTGATCTTCGCGGGCCTTGTCGGCGCAATCATCTGGAACCTTCTGACCTGGCTGGCGGGCCTCCCCTCCAGCTCCTCGCACGCGCTCTTCGGCGGCCTCATCGGCGCGACCGTCGCGTCTGTCGGCATCGGCGCCGTCAACGCCGACGCGGTCGTCATGAAGGTCCTGATCCCGGCAGTGGCCGCGCCTCTCGTCGCCGGGCTCGCCGCCATGGCCGCGACCCGGCTCACCTACCGGATCGCCCGGAACCGGGACGAGAAGGACACCGCCAAGGGCTACCGCGCCGGGCAGATCGCCTCGGCTGCACTGGTCTCGCTGGCCCACGGCACCAACGACGCGCAGAAGACCATGGGTGTGATCACCCTGGCTCTCATCTCCGGCGGCGTGGTCGCCCCACAGGCCGACCCTCCGACGTGGGTGATCGTCTCGGCCGCCGTGGCCATCGCGCTCGGTACGTACCTGGGCGGCTGGCGGATCATCCGCACCATGGGCAGGGGCCTCACCGACATCCAGCCGCCGCAGGGCTTCGCCGCCCAGACCGGCGCCGCGACCGTCATCCTCGCCTCCTCGCACCTCGGCTTCGCGCTCTCCACCACCCAGGTCTGCTCCGGCTCGGTCATGGGCTCCGGCCTGGGCCGCAAGGGCGGGTTGGTCCGCTGGTCCACGGCCGGCCGCATGGTCGCCGCGTGGGGGCTCACCTTGCCTGCCGCCGGTCTTGTCGCGGCGGCCGCCGCACTGCTGGCGGGCCTGGGCAATTGGGGCGTCGCCGCCGTCGCGGTCCTCGCGCTCGCCGCGTGCGGCACGATCTGGTGGTTCGCCCGCCGCAATGCGGTGGACCACACCAACGTCAATGAGGACGGGACCGCGGAGCCGGTCGGCGTCATCACGGCCGGCCTTCGGACCGTCGCCCCGCCGCAGTCCCGCGGCGCCGCGCACTCCGCCGGCTCCGCGCCCGCTTCCACCGCCGAGGCCGAGCCCGCTGCCCTCGCCGGCGACACGGCCGACCCGCACCAGCCCGCCACCGTCAAGGCCACGGCCTAGCCCAGGCCTGAGTCCGGATAAGGAAAGCAACCGCCATGGACATCGACTGGGCAGCACTCGGCCAGGTCTTCGGCGTCAGCCTCGTGGTGACCGTCGGGATCGTGGGCCTGTTCACCCTTGGGATCGTCGGCATCTCCCGCAAGCAGCAGGGCCTGCCGCAGCCGGACGGCACGGCGGCCGTGGCCGCGACCGCCGGCGCCACATCGCTCGCGCGCACCGGGGCGTACGCCTGCTTCGGGCTGTGCGTTGCCGCCGTCGCCTACGGGATCCATCTGATCGTCGCCTGACCGCGGGACGTCCCACCGCACCACGGGGCCGGAGTGCCGAACGGCGCTCCGGCCCCGCGGTGCTGTTGGACCACCGGCCGCCCGGACGGCCCGGCGTCGGTCACTGACCGAGCCGACTTTTCGATTCTTCGATCAGCACTTTCCGGCTCGGAGCCGACTCGACGCGGCGATCCGGCCCGTGTGTGGGCCTTCGCACACTCTCCCGTCGCAGGTCAAAGGCAAGTTGACGGGCTCCCCGGGGCGTGGTGGACTGCCGGAGCCAAACGGCGGCAGGAGAGGAAGCCGGTGCGAATCCGGCGCGGTCCCGCCACTGTCACCGGGGAGCGCTCCCCCACCCGAGAAGTCACGGCCCGTACAGACGGGTTGGAAGGCCGGGGGATGCGCCGATCCGGGAGCCAGGAGACTCTCACCGCCGGCTACGTCGAACCAGGGCGCGGACCCTGAGTGAGGACATGTCGCCATGCCCGGCCGCCGCCGTACACCCCATCCGTCCCCAGGGCATGTTTCAGGAGCCCCCTCCGGCCCACGATGCTCCTCCGCCATCCGTACGGGTGATGGGGCTGCCCCCGGGTCCGGGCGGACGGTGCGCAGGGTGGACCATGCACCCGTGCCACCCCGCCGAGGCGTGACGGCGATCTGATCCGATGCGTACCGATCACGCCTTCGCGTGCGGTGCCGCCCTCGGCTTCGCCGGCGACCTCGTCGCGGGCGATCCGCGGCGCGGGCACCCCGTGGCCGCCTTCGGACGGGCCGCGGCGGCCGTGGAGCGCCGGCTGTGGCGCGACCACCGCGGATCCGGCGCGCTGCACACCGCGCTGTGCGTGGGCGGCGCGGTGGCCGTGGCGGCCGGACTGACCCGCGCCGTACGCCACTCCCCCGCCGCCGTCGTATCGCTGACCGCCGCCGCCACGTGGGCCGTACTGGGGGGCGCGTCGCTGGGCCGTGAGGCGCGCGCCGTGGGAAGTGCGCTGTCCGCCGGGGACGTCGAGGTGGCCCGGGAGCGGCTGCCGCACCTGTGCGGCCGGGACCCGTACGCCCTGGACGAGCAGCAGATCGCGCGCGCCGTCGTGGAGTCCGTCGCCGAGAACACCTCGGACGCGGTGGTGGGTGCGCTGGTCTGGGGCGGCGTCGCGGGCGTGCCGGGCCTGGTCGGCTTCCGCGCGGTCAACACCCTCGACGCGATGGTCGGTCACCGGTCGCCGCGCCACCTGCGCTTCGGCTGGGCCGCGGCCCGGCTCGACGACGTACTGGGCTTCCCCGGCTCACGGCTCACCGCCGCCCTCACGGTGCTGGCCGGGCCGGATCCGCGCGGCTCCTGGCGTGTACTGCGCCGCGACGCGCGCAAGCACCCCAGCCCGAACGCCGGACCGGTCGAATCGGCATTCGCCGGCGCGCTCGGAGTCCGGCTCGGCGGCACCCTCGCGTACGCGGGCCGGACCGAACACCGGCCCGTACTCGGCGCGGAGAACCGGCCGGTGGCCTCAGCGGACATCGACCGTGCGGTGCGGCTGTCGCAGCGCGTCGGCGCGGCCGCACTGGGCGTCTGCCTGGCCGGACGCCTGCTGTGCGGCGCACTGAGCGCGCGGCGGGCGCGGCGTACGGCGTGGGGCGGCGCCGCTGCCGTACGGGACCCGGGTGCCCGGCTCGTTCCGGGCGCAGGGAAGGGGAAGCGATGAGTGGCACGAGAGGCGGAAGCCGCCCCGGTGGCGGGCTGTTGGTCGCCGGCACCACCTCGGACGCGGGGAAGAGTGTGGTCACTGCGGGCATCTGCCGGTGGCTCGCCCGCAAGGGCATCTCCGTCGCACCGTTCAAGGCCCAGAACATGTCGCTGAATTCGTTTGTGACGCGCGAGGGCGCGGAGATCGGCCGGGCGCAGGCCATGCAGGCGGCGGCCGCGCGGATCGAGCCGACGGCGCTGATGAATCCCGTGCTGCTCAAGCCGGGCGGCGACCGCAGCAGTCAGGTCGTGCTGCTGGGCAAGCCGGTCGGTGAGATGAGCGCTCGCGGGTACTTCGGGGAAGTCGTGGCCCCGGGGAAGGCGCCGTCGGCCGCGGCGGCCGGGCGGGCGGAGCCGTACGCGAGCCGCCAGGAGGAGCTGCTCGGGACCGTGGTGGCGTGCCTGGAGGAGTTGCGGGGCACGTATGACGCGGTGATCTGTGAGGGGGCCGGAAGCCCGGCGGAGATCAATCTGCGGCGGACGGACATCGTGAACATGGGCCTGGCGCGGGCTGCGCGGCTGCCGGTGGTCGTGGTGGGCGATATCGACCGCGGGGGCGTCTTCGCTTCCTTCTTCGGTACCACGGCGCTGCTGAGCCGCGAGGACCAGTCGCTCGTCGCCGGGTATCTGGTCAACAAGTTCCGGGGGGATGTGTCGCTGCTGGAGCCGGGGCTGGAGATGCTGCACGGGCTCACCGGTCGGCGGACCTTCGGCGTACTGCCGTACGCGCACGGGCTCGGCATCGACGAGGAGGACGGGCTGCGGTCGTCCTTCGGAACAGGAGCCGGCGGCGCCCCGGCCGTCGCGCCGCCGCACGGCGAGGACGTGCTGCGGATCGCCGTCGTCGCTGTGCCCCTGATGTCGAACTTCACGGACGTGGACGCGCTGGCCGCCGAACCGGGCGTGGTGGTGCGGTTCGTGGACCGGCCGGAGGAACTGGTCGACGCGGATCTCGTCGTACTTCCGGGGACCCGCGGCACGGTGCGGGCGCTGCGGTGGCTGACCGGGAACGGGATCGCGGACGCGGTCGCGCGGCGGGCCGCGGAGGGCCGACCGGTGCTGGGCATCTGCGGCGGCTTCCAGATACTGGGCGAACGCATCGAGGACGACGTCGAGTCACGGGCGGGGACCGTGGACGGGCTGGGACTGCTGCCCGTACGCGTCCGGTTCGCGGCCGGGAAGACCCTGGCGCGGCCGGTGGGCGAGGCTCTCGGGGAACCGGTGCAGGGATACGAGATCCACCACGGTGTGGCCGAGGTGGGGGCGGCGGACGAACCGTTCATTACCGACGGACAGGGAAATGGCCTCGACGGCTGCCGGAAGGGCGCGGTCTGGGGCACCCACTGGCACGGCTCGCTGGAGTGCGACGGCTTCAGGAGAGCCTTTCTGCGCCGGGTGGCCGAAGCGGCTGGGCGCCGCTTCGTACCGGCGCCGGACACGTCGTTCGGTGAGCTGCGCGAGGAGCAGCTGGACCGGCTGGGCGACCTGATCGAAGAACACGCGGATACCGACGCGCTGATGCGCTTGATCGAGGCCGGACCACCGTCCGGTCTCCCCTTCGTTGCCCCGGGAGCACCGTGAGCACTGTCCTGCTGCTTTCCACCGCCGATACCGACCTGCTGGCGGCGCGTGCCTCCGGCGCCCCGTACCGGATCGGCAACCCGACGCGGGTGGACGTCGCCGAGGAACTGCCCGCACTGCTCGACGGCGCGAGCCTCGCCGTCGTGCGCCTGCTGGGTGGCAAACGCGCCTGGGAGGACGGGCTGGCGGCGCTGCGCGCGTCCGGCGTTCCCACCGTGCTGCTGGGCGGCGAGTCCGTGCCGGACGCGGAGTTGATGGCCGAGTCGTCGGTCCCGGCCGGTGTCGTGGCCGAGGCGCTGCGCTATCTGGTCGAGGGCGGCCCGTCGAACCTCGCGGAGCTGGCGCGGTTCCTGTCCGACACCGTCCTGATGAGCGGCGAAGGCTTCGAACCGCCGCGGGAGATGCCCGCGTACGGGGTCCACGGGGAGCGCGCGCAGGATCCCTCGCGCCCCACGGTCGGGGTGCTCTTCTACCGGGCGCACCAGCTGTCCGGGAACACCGCGTTCGTGGATGTGCTGTGCGACGCCGTCGAGGCGCGGGGCGCCAATGCGCTGCCGGTGTACTGCGGTTCGCTGCGCGACGCCGACCCGGAGCTCTTCGAGCTGCTGGGGCGGGCGGACGCGATCGTCGCCACCGTGCTGGCGGCGGGCGGCACGCGCGCGAGCGACGCCTCGGCCGGTGGCGATGACGAGGCCTGGGACGTGGGCGCTCTCGCGGAGCTCGATGTGCCGGTGCTCCAAGGGCTCTGTCTGACCTCCTCGCGGGCCGCGTGGGAGAAGTCGGACGCGGCGCTGTCGCCGATGGACGCGGCCATGCAGGTGGCGATTCCGGAGTTCGACGGCCGGCTGATCACCGTGCCCTTCTCCTTCAAGGAGCCGGGCGAGGACGACGTACCGGTGTATGTCGCCGATCCCGAGCGGGCGGCGCGGGTCGCCGGAATCGCCGTACGTCACGCGCAGTTGCGGCACACCCCGAACGCCGGGAAGAAGGTCGGGATCGTCTTCACCGCGTATCCGACCAAGCACGCCCGGGTCGGCAACGCGGTCGGTCTCGACACCCCCGCGTCGGCGGTGCGGCTGCTCGACGCGCTCCGCGAGGCGGGGTACGAGCTGGGCCCGCGCGACGGCGAACCGGATGTCACCGTCCCGGACAACGGCGACGAGTTGATCCACCGGCTCATCGCCGCGGGCGGTCACGACGTCGAGTGGCTGACCGAGGAGCAGCTCGCGGCGGCACCCGCGCGCGTGCCGCTGGCCGATTACCAGCAGTGGTTCGACCGGCTCGAACCCGAGCTCCGTGACGGGATGCTGGAGCACTGGGGCGAACCGCCGGGCTCGCTGTACGTCGACGGTGACGAGATCGTGCTGGCCTCGCTCCGGTTCGGCAATGTCGTGGTGATGATCCAGCCGCCGCGCGGCTTCGGGGAGAACCCGATCGCCATCTACCACGACCCGGACATGCCGCCCTCGCACCATTATCTGGCCGCCTACCGCTGGCTGGAGAACACCTACGGGGCCGATGCCGTGGTCCATATGGGCAAGCACGGCACCATGGAGTGGCTGCCGGGCAAGGGCCTGGGGCTGTCGGCGTCCTGCGGACCGGACGCCGTTCTCGGCGAACTGCCGCTGATCTACCCGTTCATCGTCAACGACCCCGGCGAGGGCACCCAGGCCAAGCGCCGGGGGCACGCGACCGTGGTCGACCATCTGGTGCCGCCGATGGCGCGCGCCGACACGTACGGGGACCTGGCCAAGCTCGAGCAACTGCTCGACGAGTACGCGCTGGTCAGCGATCTCGACCCGACCAAGGCCCCGGTCGTGAGAGCCCAGATCTGGACACTGGTGAAGGCGGCAGAGCTCCACCACGACCTGCATGTGGACGAGCAGCCGGACGACGACGCCTTCGACGAGTTCGTCATGCACATCGACGGCTACCTGTGCGAGATCAAGGATGTGCAGATCCGCGACGGTCTGCACATCCTGGGTGGCGGACCGGTCGACGAGGCCCGGGTCAACCTGGTGCTCGCCGTGCTGCGCGCCTCGCAGGTGTGGGGCGGCAAGGCGGACGCGCTGCCGGGTCTGCGGGCCGCTCTCGCCGAGCGGTTCGGGCTGGTGGAGAAGGAGCTGCTGGCGGAGCCGGGTGCGGCGGTGAAGGTGCCGGTGGAACTGACCGAATTGGTGGACCGCCCGCTCCTCGCCCGCTCCGGGGACGGCGGCGGCGACGGTGGCGGTGGCGGTGGCGGTGGCAGCGAGGGCCTGTCGCGTACGGGCAGTCCTTCCCGTACGGGCGCGGACGCCATCGATCTGCTGGAGCAGCTGTGCCGGCGGCTCGCGGAGGGCATGGAGGAGCTCGGCTGGGACGCCGCGGCTGTGCCCGGCCTGGTGTCCGAGGTCCTGGGCGGGCAGGAACTGCCGGAGGCTGCAGCCGTACTGGAGTTCGCGTGCCAGGAGGTCGTACCGCGGCTGAGCCGTACGACGGACGAGATCGGCAACGTGCTGCACGCGCTGAACGGCGGCTACATCCCGGCAGGGCCGTCCGGCTCGCCGACACGCGGCCTGGTCAATGTGCTGCCGACCGGCCGCAACTTCTACTCCGTCGACCCCAAGGCCATTCCGTCCCGGCTGTCCTGGGAGGTGGGCCAGTCGCTCGCCGACTCGCTGATCGCGCGCTATCTGGCCGACACGGGCGACTACCCGAAGTCCGTGGGCCTGACCGTTTGGGGCACCTCGGCGATGCGCACCCAGGGCGACGACATCGCCGAGATCCTGGCGCTGCTGGGCTGCCGTCCGGTGTGGGACGACGCCTCGCGCCGGGTGACCGGTTTCGAGATCGTGTCCGTGGAGGAACTGGGTCGGCCTCGGGTCGATGTGACCGTCCGCATCTCCGGCTTCTTCCGGGACGCCTTCCCGCATGTGGTCGCGCTGATCGACGACGCCGTCCGGGCGGTGGCCGAGCTGGACGAGCCGGCCGACGCCAACTACGTACGGGCGCACGCCGATGAGGACACCGCGGAGCACGGCGACCGGCGACGGGCCACGGCCCGTATCTTCGGCTCCAAGCCGGGCGCGTACGGGGCCGGGCTGCTGCCGCTCATCGACGCCCGCAACTGGCGCTCGGACGCCGACCTGGCCGAGGTGTACGCGGTGTGGGGCGGCTACGCGTACGGGCGCGGGCTGGACGGCCGGGCCGCGCGCGGGGACATGGAGACGGCCTTCCGCCGTATCCAGATCGCCGCCAAGAACATCGACACCCGCGAGCACGATCTCGTCGACGCGGACGACTACTTCCAGTACCACGGCGGCATGGTCGCCATGGTCCGGCACCTCACCGGCGATTCCCCCGAGGCGTACGTCGGCGACAGCGCGGTGCCCGACCAGGTGAAGACCCGGACGCTGGGCGAGGAGACGCACCGGGTCTTCCGGGCCAGGGTGGTCAACCCGCGGTGGATGGCGGCAATGCGCCGGCACGGCTACAAGGGCGCCTTCGAGATGGCCGCAACGGTCGACTATCTGTTCGGCTATGACGCGACGGCGGGTGTGGTCGACGACTGGATGTACGAGAAGTTGTCGGCGGAGTACGTCTTCGACCCGGAGAACCGGCAGTTCATGGAGAAGTCCAACCCCTGGGCGCTGCGCGGCATCGCCGAGCGGCTGCTGGAGGCCGCGGACCGGGGCCTGTGGGCCGAGCCGGACCCCGCGACCCTGGAGCAGCTCCGCGCGACCTATCTGCAGCTCGAGGGCGACCTGGAGGGCGACGCATGACGACCACGACGACCACGACAGATCCGGCGCATCCAGCGCGTCCCACGGGGCCGGGGCGTCCGGCGAGCGCGGTCCCGAGCTATCCCTTCACCGCGATCGTGGGCATGGACGACCTGCGGCTGGGACTGCTGCTGAACGCGGTCTCCCCGGCCGTCGGCGGTGTGCTGGTGCGCGGAGAGAAGGGCACGGCCAAGTCGACGGCGGTCCGCGCGCTGGCGGCGCTGATGCCTTCCGTGGACGTCGTACCGGGCTGCCGCTTCTCCTGCGACCCGGCCACCGCGGACCCGGCGTGCCCGGACGGGCCGCACGAGCCGGGCCCGGGAGTCTCCCGTGCCGCCCGGACGGTCGAACTGCCGGTCGGCGCCTCGGAGGACCGGCTGGTCGGAGCGCTGGACATCGAGCGGGCGCTGTCGGAGGGCAAGAAGGCGTTCGAGCCGGGTCTGCTCGCGGACGCGCACCGCGGCGTGCTGTACGTGGACGAGGTCAATCTGCTCCACGACCACCTGGTGGACCTGCTGCTCGACGCGGCCGCGATGGGTGCGTCGTACGTGGAGCGCGAGGGCGTCTCGGTGCGGCACGCCGCCCGCTTCCTGCTCGTCGGCACGATGAACCCGGAGGAGGGCGAGCTGCGGCCGCAGTTGCTCGACCGGTTCGGGCTCACGGTCGAGGTCGCGGCCTCGCGCGAGCCGGACCAGCGGGTGGAGGTCGTACGGCGGCGGCTCGCGTACGACGAGGACCCCGCCGCCTTCGCGGGCCGCTGGGCGGCCGAGGAACAGGCCCTGCGGGAGCGGATCGCGACGGCGCGTGCGCTGCTTCCGTCGGTGCGGCTCGGGGACGGGGCGCTCCGGCAGATCGCGGCGGTGTGCGCGGCGTTCGAAGTGGACGGGATGCGCGCGGACATCGTGACGGCGCGGACGGCGACGGCGCTGGCCGCGTGGGCGGGGCGTACGGAGGTGCTCGCGGAGGACGTGCGGCAGGCGGCCCTGCTGGCGCTGCCGCACCGGCGGCGGCGCAACCCTTTCGACGCACCGGGGCTGGACGAGGACAAGCTGGACGACACGCTGGAGGAGTTCGGCGGCGGGGACGACGATCCGGATCCGGACGGTCCGGGTGGCCCCGACGGCGGCGGCCCCGACGGGCAGCCGACGCAGGACGGCCAGGACGGCCAGGACTTCCAGGACTTCCAGGACGGGGCCCCTCCGTCCGGCTCCCCGGAGCGGTCCGCTGCTCCGTCCGTCCCCGGGACCCGCGCGGAAGCGGACGGGGAGGCGGATCGCGACGGCGATCCGGAGGGTACGGCGGAGGAGCCGGCGCAGGACACGGCCGGGGGGCCTCGGCCACGCGCGCGTGGCACGTCGTCCGACGCCGATGCGACCGAGGACGGGGAGGCGGCGTCCGGCGCGGACAGCGAGCAGAGCGCTGTCGGAGCGGCCGAGCCGTTCCGGACGCGGATGCTGAGCGTGCCGGGACTGGGCGAGGGCGCGGCCGGGCGGCGCTCCCGGGCGCGTACGGCACATGGGCGCACGACGGGGGCGCGCAGGCCCCAGGGCGCGCTGACGAAGCTGCACTTGGCGGCCACCGTGCAGGCCGCCGCGCCGCATCAGCACGCACGCGGCCGCCGGGGTCCGGGGCTGGTCGTGCGCCGGGACGATCTGCGGCAGGCCGTACGGGAGGGCCGCGAGGGGAACCTCGTGCTGTTCGTGGTGGACGCCTCCGGTTCGATGGCGGCCCGCCAGCGGATGACCGCAGTCAAGGGCGCTGTGCTGTCGCTGCTGCTCGACGCGTATCAGCGGCGGGACAAGGTGGGGCTCGTGACCTTCCGGGGGTCGGAGGCCGCACTGGCGCTGCCTCCGACCTCGTCGGTCGAAGCGGGTGCGGCCCGGCTGGAGAAGCTGCCGACCGGCGGCCGTACGCCGCTTGCGGCCGGGCTGCTGAAGGCGCGCGAAGTGCTGCGGATCGAACGGCTGCGGGACCCCTCAAGGCGGCCGCTGCTGGTTGTGGTGACCGACGGCAGGGCGACGGCCGCGGGCTCGGGCGGCCCGGTGACGGGCCGTGGCGGTCGGAGCGCGGTGATGGGCGCGGCGGCCCGCTCCGGGCAGTCGGGCGCTTCAGCAGCTTCAGCACCGGAGGCCGGAACGCAGCCGCGGGATCCCTTCGCACAGGCGCAGCGCGCGGCGCGGCTGCTCGCCGCCGAGGGCACCGCGTCGGTGGTGGTGGACTGTGAGTCCGGACCGGTACGGCTGGGTATGGCGGGCTCCCTCGCCGCGGGTCTGGGCGGGACGGCAGTGACCTTGGACGAGTTGCGCGCGGACAGTGTCGCGGCGCTGGTCCGTGATGTGCAGGGACCGAGGAGGGCCGCGTAGTGCCGCAGGGGAAGCCGAGTGTCGTACCGGACGACGGGCTGACGACGCGTCAGCGAAGGAACCGGGCGCTGATCATCGTGCACACGGGGGTGGGCAAGGGGAAGTCGACCGCGGCGTTCGGGCTGGCGCTGCGGGCATGGAACCAGAACTGGCCGGTCGGTGTATTTCAGTTTGTAAAGTCCGCGAAGTGGCGGGTCGGCGAGGAGCGGGCGCTGCGCGTCCTCGGCGACTCGGGTGAAGGGGGGACCGTCGCATGGCACAAGATGGGCGAGGGCTGGTCCTGGGTCCAGCGCGACATCGAGTCGAGCGAGGAGGCCGCGAAGGAGGGCTGGGAGCAGGTCAAGCGCGACCTGACCGCGGAGACATACCGGCTGTACGTGCTGGACGAGTTCGCGTATCCGATGCAGTGGGGCTGGATCGACACCGACGAGGTGGTGTCGGTACTGCGGGACCGCCCGGGCACGCAGCATGTCGTCATCACGGGACGTAACGCTCCGGAGAAGCTGGTCGAGGTCGCCGATCTCGTTACCGATATGTCCAAGGTCAAGCACCCGATGGACGCCGGGCAGAAGGGCCAGAAGGGCATCGAATGGTGATACCCTCCTCCGCTTCGTCGGCTGCCACCGGATCCTGCGCCTCGTCCTCCGCTTCACCTGGTTCATCTGCTTCGACAGCCTCCTCCGTTTCCTCCGCTTCTCTGCCGCGGCTGGTGATTGCCGCGCCTGCCTCCGGCAGCGGCAAGACGACTGTGGCGACAGGTCTGATGGCGGCTTTCGCGGAGCGAGGCCTGGCCGTGTCGCCGCACAAGGTCGGGCCGGACTACATCGACCCGGGCTACCACGCGCTGGCCACGGGGCGGCCGGGCCGCAATCTGGACGCGTATCTGTGCGGGCCGGAGCAGATCGCACCGCTCGCCCTGCACGGTGCGGCCGGTGCGGATCTGGCCGTGGTCGAGGGCGTGATGGGCCTCTACGACGGGGCGGCGGGGCAGGGGGAGCTGGCCTCGACGGCGCAGGTCGCGAAGCTTCTGCGGGCACCGGTGGTGCTGGTGGTCGACGCGTCCTCGCAGTCCCGCTCGGTGGCGGCGCTGGTGCACGGATTCGCCTCCTGGGACCCGGAGGTGCGCATCGGCGGGGTGATCCTCAACAAGGTGGGCTCGGAGCGGCACGAGGAGCTGCTGCGGGAGGCGCTGGACGAATCGGGCGTACCGGTGCTGGGCGCCTTGGGCCGGGCAGACCGGATCGGCACGCCGTCCCGGCATCTGGGCCTGGTACCGGTGGCCGAGCGCCGCACGGAGGCTGTCGAGGCGGTACGGGCCATGGCCGCACAGATACGGGCTCGGTGCGACCTCGATGCCTTGCTCTCGCTGGCCCGCAGCGCACCACGGCTGTCCGCCGCCGCGTGGGACCCCGCGGCGGAACTGGAGGAACCGCACGGCGGAGCGAACCTGCTGGCCGCGACGGGGAGTGCTGCTCCCGGCCGCACGGGCTCCCGGCCGGTGGTCGCGGTCGCGGGTGGTTCCGCCTTCACCTTCTCCTATGCGGAGCATGCGGAGTTGCTGGGTGCGGCGGGAGCGGAGGTGGTCACCTTTGACCCGTTGCGGGACGAGGAACTGCCGGAAGGGACCGCCGGGTTGGTGATCGGTGGCGGCTTCCCGGAGGTGTACGCACCGGAGCTGTCGGCGAACGGGCGGCTCCGCAAGGCCGTTGCCGAGCTGGCGGCCTCGGGCGCACCGGTGGCGGCCGAGTGTGCGGGACTGCTGTATCTGGCGCGGTCGCTGGACGGCAGGCCGATGTGCGGCGTGCTGGATGCCGAGGCACGGATGTCGGAGCGGCTCACCCTCGGCTACCGCGAGGCCGTGGCGGTCTCGGACAGTGTCCTGGCGCCGGCCGGGACCCGCCTGCACGGCCATGAGTTCCACCGTACGGCGCTCGAACCGGGCGCCGGGCCGGCGCCCGCGTGGGGACTCGTGCGCCCGGAGCGGCGCGTCGAAGGGTTCGTTCAAGGGGGCGTGCACGCCTCGTATGTCCATGTGCACTGGGCTGCCGCACCGGGCACGGCCCGCAGGTTCGTCGAGAGGTGTGAGGCATGACCAGTCTTCCGGACGTGTCCAGACTGATAGGAGTCGGGGTCGGCCCCGGCGATCCGGAGCTGGTCACGGTCAAGGGTGTGAACGCGCTACGGGAAGCCGACGCCGTAGTCGTCCCCGTCATGGAGGACGGCGGCACGGGTCGTGCCGAGGCGACCGTGCTGCACTACACCGAGCCGGCGAAGGTGGTCCGGGTGGTCTTCGCGTTGAACGAGCGGAGCGACAGAGCCCGCCGCGAGGCCGCGTGGGACGCGGCGGGCGAGCGGGTGGCCGAACTGCTGCGCACGCACGGCACGGTGGCGTTCGCGACCATCGGTGACCCCAATGTGTACTCGACCTTCACCTATCTCGCGCAGACCGTCGGCGAGCTGGTTCCGGGGCTGGTCGTCGAGACGGTGCCCGGCATCACCGCGATGCAGGACCTCGCCGCACGAAGCGGGGCGGTGCTCACCGAGGGCACGGAGCCACTGACGCTGGTCCCGGTGACCGCCGGGGCGGCCGTCCTCAAGGACGCCCTGGAGGGGCCGGGGACGGTCGTGGCGTACAAGTTCGGCCGGCTGGCGGGCGACGTGGCGTCCGCGCTGCGCGCGACCGGCCGTACGGACGGCGCGGTGTGGGGCTCGGCGCTCGGGCTGCCGGAGGAGTCGATCCGGCCTGCCGACGAGCTGGAGTCCGGCCCGCTGCCCTATCTGTCGACGCTGATCGCGCCCGCGCGGCGGGACGGCGGACGGGGAGGAAAGCTGTGAGCCCTGCGCCGCCCGCTTGATCCGACGCCTCCCCCGCCGGGCCGCTGCCCGCCCCCTCAGACGTTTCCGCACCCGAGAGGACCCATCCCATGCCCGCTGAGACCATCGGCAAGGTAACCTTCGTCGGCGCCGGCCCGGGCGCCGCCGACCTGCTGACCTTCCGTGCGGCCCGTGCCATCGCCGAGGCGGACGTCGTGATCTGGGCGGCCAGCCTGGTGCAGGCGGAGGTGCTGGAGCACGCCCGCGAGGGCGTGGAGATCCTGGATTCCGCGACGATGTCGCTCGAGGACGTGCTCGTCGTCTACCGGCGGGCCGTACAGGACGGGCTGCTCGTGGCCCGCATCCACTCCGGTGACCCCGCGCTGTGGGGCGGAACCCAGGAGCAGTTGGACCGCTGCGTGGAGCTGGGCCTGGATGTCGAGGTCGTACCCGGTGTGTCGTCGTTCTCGGCGGTCGCGGCCATAGCGCAGCGGGAGTTGACGATTCCCGAGGTCGCCCAGTCGGTGATCCTCACCCGTCTGGGCGGTGGGAAGACCCCGATGCCGCCCGGTGAGGAGGTACGGGAGTTCGCCCGGCACGGCACGACCATGGCGGTCTTCCTGTCGGCCGCCCGCTCGGGACAGCTCGCTGTGGAACTGCTGGAGGGCGGCTACCCGGCCGACACCCCCGTCCTCATCGCTCACCAGGCGACCTGGCCGGAGGAGCTCGTGCTGCGGTGCACGATCGGCACGCTGGAGGAGACCGTCAAGGAGCACAAGCTCTGGAAGCACACGCTCTTTCTGGTGGGACCGGCGCTGTCCGCCTCCGGCACCCGCTCGCACCTCTACCACCCGGGTCACTTCCACGGCTTCCGCCGAGCCGACCCCGCCTCCCGCCGGGCGCTGCGCGCCGCGACACAGGCCGCGGATCAGACCGGTGGCTGACCCGGACCGCGGGCAGCGGCCTACGACCGCCGGCCACACACCATGGGGAGCCACCACGGCCCATCGCCCGCCCGAGAGGCGGCAGCGTCCCACGGCCACCGCCCGAGCCGTCCGTGGCGCGGTTCCTTACGCCAACACGCAGTCCCCGAGGCGGCGGACGGCGTGCGACGCGCACCGTGTGCTGCCGCAGTCGTCCCGTCTCGCACCGCTGCCCGACCGGGTGCCCCCGCTCGGGGCGGCCCATCCCCACTGCGTGCTGTGGGGCGTCCGCGGCGCCGCGGGCACCTCCACCGGAATCGAAGGAGCACCCTCTTGATCGGCCTGATTTCCGCCACCGCGGCGGGCAACGCCGCCCGCGACCGGCTGGCCGCCGCCTGGCCCGACCGTACGCGGATCTACGGCGGTCCGGTGCGGGAAGCCGTGGAGCGCGCCTTCGCGGAGTGCGGGCAACTCGTGTGCTTCCTGGCGACGGGCGCGGTCGTACGGCTCGTCGCCCCCCTGCTCGCGGGCAAGGACACGGACCCGGGTGTCGTATGCGTCGACGAGGCACAGCAGCACGCGGTGGCTCTGCTGGGCGGCCACGGCGGCGGAGCGAACGCCCTGGCCTCGGCGGTCTCCGAGGTGCTTCCGGGCTGTCGGCCGGTGGTGACGACGGCGACGGACGCGGTGGACCTGCCCGGTCTCGACACGCTGGGCTGGCCGGTTGAGGGCGCGGTGGCCGCGGTGACCCGGGCCGTTCTGGACGGCTCGCCGGTCGCCCTCCGCGCGGACGCGCAGTGGCCGCTTCCCGCTCTGCCGACGCATGTGGCTCCGCCGCCACCGGGCTCGCGGTCGCAGGCACCGTCCCCCGGAACGGGCGAGGGTGGCGCGACGGACGCCCCGCCGACAACTCCCGCAGGCACCGGCGGCAGGGCGGAGGCCACCGGCCCCGACAGCGCATCGGCTCTGCCGAACTCCGCGCGAGCGGCCGGAGCCACTTCCCCGGCGGAGTCCGGGGCCGGGAACGGGGTCGGGACCGAGCGCGGGGCCGGGACCGAGCGCGGGGCCGGGACCGAGTCCAGGAGCGGGGCCGCGGCTGGGACCGGGCGCGAGGCCGTGACCCAGTCCAGGAGCGGGGCGGAGCTGTGGGTCACCGACCGTACCGTGCCCCTCGGCGAGGACTGCGCCGTGCTGCGTCCCCCGTCGCTTGTCGTCGGAGTCGGGGCCAGCCGCGGAGTCGGCACCGCCGAAGTGCTCGGCCTCGTACGGGAATCACTGGCCGCGGCGGGGCTGTCGGACCGTTCCGTCACCGAGTTGGCGACCGTCGACGCCAAGGCCGACGAGGAGGGGCTGACAGCGGCGGCGGAGCAGCTCGGAGTGGTGTTGAGGACGTATCCGGCGGACGCCCTTGCCGCGGTCGGCGTGCCCAATCCCTCCGGGGCACCCCTCGCCGCCGTCGGAACGCCGTCCGTCGCCGAGGCCGCAGCCCTGCTGGCCGCGGGCCCGGGCGCCGAACTGGTCGTCGACAAGCGGAAGTCCACGCCCGAGGGCCGCCCGGCGATGGCCACCGCGGCCGTCGCCCGCCGCCGCCCGCGCGGCCGGCTCGCCGTGGTCGGGCTCGGGCCGGGCGCCCGCGACCTGCTCACGCCGCGGGCCCGCGAGGAGCTGCGCCGCGCCTCGACCGTCGTCGGCCTCGACCAGTACGTGGACCAGATCCGCGATCTGCTGCGGCCCGGAACGCGCGTCCTGGAGTCGGGACTCGGCGCGGAGGAGGAGCGAGCACGTACGGCCGTCGCAGAGGCGCGGGCGGGACATGCCGTCGCGCTGATCGGCAGCGGGGACGCGGGGGTGTACGCGATGGCCTCGCCCGCGCTCGCCGAGGCCTCGGACGACATCGATGTGGTCGGCGTCCCGGGTGTGACGGCGGCACTGGCAGCCGCGGCGATCCTGGGCGCACCGCTCGGCCACGACCATGTGTCGATCAGCCTCTCCGACCTGCACACCCCGTGGGAGGTCATCGAACGGCGGGTCCGGGCCGCGGCCGAGGCGGACATCGTGGTGACGTTCTACAACCCGCGCAGCCGGGGCCGCGACTGGCAGCTGCCGAAGGCCCTGGACATCCTCGCCGAGCACCGCGAGAAGACGACACCCGTCGGCGTCGTGCGGAACGCGTCCCGCGCGGACGAGAGCAGCCGGCTGACCACGCTCGCCGAACTCGACCCGGCGACGGTCGACATGATGACCGTCGTGGTCGTCGGCAATACGGCGGCCCGCCGCATCGCCGGACGTATGGTGACGCCCCGCGGCTACCGGTGGCAGAGTTGAAGCCGCCGCACGCCCGGAGCCGGTGCGCAGCCGGACCGAGCCGCCGTCATGGGCTGCGCCGAGGCCCACGGCAGCCCGGCCCTCTCACGACGTGCCGCGACGGTCCCGCACGAGAGCCACAGCGGCGGCCCGGCCCCCGGCCGGCCGGCTACCGATCGCACCACGGACTTCCGGTCGGCTCGGTGGAGGCATCGGACGGCAAGGCGGCCCTGCACGACAGCGGGCCATCCGCGGTCAGTAGCGTTTCGGCCGACGACCGCTCCGCGGTCACCGAAGCCCCAGCCCACAATGCCCTCCCCGGCCTCCTCCACACAGAACCGGCCGAACCCCCCGAACCACCCGCCGAACCTGCTCCCCGTAGCTCCAAGGAGATCTCGTGACCACCCCGCCCGCGCTGCTCATCGCCGGACACGGCACCCGTGACGAAGCGGGAGCGGAGGCCTTCCGCGACTTCGTACGGGAGCTGGGCCGGCGCAATCCCGAACTGCCCGTCGCGGGAGGGTTCATCGAACTGTCCCCGCCGCCGCTGGCGGACGCGGTCTCCGAACTCGTCGAGCAGGGCGTGAGCCGCTTCGCGGCCGTGCCGCTGATGCTGGTGTCGGCCGGGCACGCGAAGGGCGACATCCCGGCGGCGCTCGCCCGCGAGAAGGACCGCCACCCGGGAGTCTCGTACAGGTATGGCCGCCCGCTGGGTCCGCACCCCAAGCTGCTGAAGGTCCTGGAGCGACGGCTCGACGAGGTGCTGGGCGAAACGTCGCGTTCGCCCGCCGACCGGGCGGAGACGACCGTACTGCTGGTGGGCCGCGGTTCGACCGACCCGGACGCCAACGCGGAGGTGCACAAAGCCGCCCGGCTCCTCTGGGAGGGCCGCGGCTTCGCGGGGGTGGAGACGGCCTTCGTCTCGCTCGCAGCGCCCGATGTGCCGTCCGGTCTCGACCGCTGTGTGAAGCTCGGCGCCCGCCGCGTCGTGGTGCTGCCGTACTTCCTCTTCACGGGCATCCTCCCGGACCGGGTGCGGCAGCAGACGGAGGGCTGGGCCTCGGCGCACCCCGAGATCGAGGTGCTCTCCGCCGATGTCATCGGCCCCACCGACGAGTTGGTCGACCTGGTCATGGAGCGCTACCGCGAGGCCGTCGAAGGCGATCTGCGAATGAACTGCGACTCGTGCGTCTACCGCATCGCGCTCCCGGGTTTCGAGGACAAGGTGGGCCTGCCGCAGCAGCCGCACCACCACCCCGACGACCCTTCCGGCGACGGCCACGGCCACCATCACCACCACGGCGGCCATGCCCACGCCCACTGATCCGGTGCAGCCGGCACACGACCTGCGCCATCACGGGGACGCGGAGGTACGGGACGCCGGTGCCGGGCTGACCGATCTCGCGGTCAATGTGCGCGCGGGTACTCCCCCGGCCTGGCTCAAGGACCGGATCGCCGCGTCCCTGGACGATCTCGCCGCCTACCCCGATCCCCGGGCCGCCCGGGAGGCCGTGGCCGTACGGCATGGGCTACCGGCCGGGCGGGTGCTGCTCACGGCCGGGGCGGCGGAGGCGTTCGTGCTGATGGCACGGGCTTTCCCGGCCCGCCGCCCGGTCATCGTGCACCCGCAGTTCACGGAGCCGGAGGCCGCCCTGCGCGCTGCCGGCCACCGGGTGGAACGCGTGCTGCTGGACGTACGGGACGGCTTCCGGCTGGGTCCCGGCGCCGTCCCGGAGGACGCCGACCTCGTGGTGGTGGGCAATCCGACCAACCCCACCTCCGTGCTGCACCCGGCGGAGGACCTCGCCCGGCTGGCCCGCCCCGGCCGCGTCCTGGTCGTCGACGAGGCCTTCATGGACGCGGTGCCCGGCGAGCGCGAGTCACTCGCCGGGCACACCGGTCTTCCGGGCCTGGTCGTGCTGCGCAGCCTCACCAAGACCTGGGGTCTGGCGGGGCTCCGCATCGGCTACGTCCTGGCCGAGCCGGACCGGATCGCGGCTCTGGAGCGGGCCCAGCCGCTGTGGCCGGTGTCCGGCCCGGCCCTGGCCGCCGCGGAGGCGTGCAGCGCGCCCACGGCACTGGCCGAGGCCGCGCACGCCGCCCACCGGGTCGCCGCCGACCGGGCCCATCTGCTCGCCCGCCTGGCCGAGTTCACCGGTCTGGAGGTCTGCGAGCCAGCCGCCGGGCCGTTCCTGCTGATACGGCTGGCGGGTGCCGATGCCGTACGGGAACGGCTGCGCGCCCGCGGGTTCGTGGTCCGCCGGGGGGACACCTTCCCGGGCCTCGGACCGGACTGGCTCCGGCTGGCCGTGCGCGACCGGGCCACGACGGACCGCTTCGCGGAGTCGCTCGCCAAGGCCCTCGCCGAGGGCTGAACCAGCTGAACCAAGTGCTGAACCAAGTGCTGAGCCGACAGCCGGGAGCGGGGGCCGGACGAGCGGGACGGGAACCGGAAGCGGGAACCCGGACGAGCCCGGACAGGATCCGGAAGCGAGGACCCGGAGGAGGGCCGGGACGAGGCCCGTAGGGCCCGTAGGGGCTGAGCCGGAGCCGCCCCCACGGGCCCGGTTCCGATCAGCCCTGGCGGCTCGCCGCCTGGCGCCGGCGGACCAGCATGAGCGCCCCGCCCGCACCGATCAGCAGGGCCGCGCCGCCCGCCAGGTACGGCGTGGCGGAACTGCCACCGGTCTCCGCGAGGTTGTCCTTCTCATCGGTGGAGCCGGTCTGGGTGCTGATGTCGGGAGCCTCGGTCGTGCCTGCGGTGGGCTGCCCCTCCTGCGGCTGCCCCTCCTGCGGCTGCTCCCCCTGCGGCTGCCCCTCCTGCGGCTGCCCCTCCTGCTGCTGCCCCTCCTGCTGCTGCCCCTCCTGCGGCGCGCCCTTGGGGCTCTCGCAGGTGGCCTCGGCGAGCGTGACCCGCCCGTGGACCTTGGCGACGTTCAGCTTCTTCGGGTTGACGGAGACCTTCAGATCCAGAGCGGTGGCAGCGGCAGTGCGCGAGGTGGTCTCGGTCTTCGACAGGTCGAGCCGCACCTCACCGATGTCCGGCACATCCACCTTGGTCGTACCGTCGGCGCGGAGCGTGACCTTCTTGCCGAGCACGAGCACGCTGCCCAGCACGTTCGACTCGGCGGTCGGCCGCTTGCCGGTCTCGCACACCACCTTCGAGGTGACCTGCTGGACCTCGATGAGCGACAGCAGCGGCAGACCCGGGACATGGACCTTGGCGCGGACGAGATTCGCGTAGCCCTCGGACTTGCGGGCCTCCGCGGTGGCTCGTGCGGTGGCCACATCGGCGCGCAGCACGCTGAAGGGCTTGCCGTGACCGACTCCGTCCAGCTTCACGCTCAGCGCGGTCTTCTCCGCGCTGGCGGGCGCGTGCACCTCGTTGAGCGTGGCGTTCAGCGGAACATGGGCCTTGTTGAGCAGTTTGACATCGAGGCCGGTGCGGAGCACGACGGCACCGGCCTTCCCGTGCCCGCCGGTGGCGTGCGCGGGCACCGCGACGAGGAGGGCCGCAGGACCGGCGGCCAGAGCGGTGGCGGTCAGCACGGCGGCGGCACGGCGCACGGGCATGCTGAAGGCAGAGCTGTTCAAGGTGTGGAACCCCCACAAGAGACATGGAGTCGCCGGCGTGGCCCATGGGGACATCAAGAGCGCCGGCGACCTCGACCCCGAAATACTTACGTACTGGGAGTGAACGAACAGTGTCCTGACGTGAGTTCATCCCAAAGGGTGGTTTCCGCCCTGGTTTTCGAATCTTGGGACACGTGCGTTCGCGGCTGTCACCCCAGCCACGTCGGACAGCCCCGACACAGCCACTTCCAACGACACGCGCCCCGTGCGCGTAACGCTCGGTCAACGGGGCTCATCGTGGTGACCCGGATCCGCCGCGCACCGCACAGCGAGGACAGCGAGCCCCGAACGGACGGGGCCGGCGGGCCCACAACCGGCCCCGCCGGCCCCGTCCACAGCCCCTCAGCCGCCTCAGCTCCACTGAGCTCCCTCATGCCGCCTCGAAGCCTCAGCATCCCCTGAGCGGGACCCCTGAGTCCCCTGAGCCCCCAGAGCCCCTGAGGCCACTCAAGGCCCCCTCAGCCCCCCTGAGTCCCCTGAAGCCCCTGAAGCCCCTCAGCCGATGACCCGTCCGCGCAGGACCACTAGCCGCGGAGCGGTCAGCACCCTGACGTCCGCCCGCGGATCGGACTCGTAGACCACCAGGTCCGCCGGTGCCCCCTCGGTCAGTCCCGGCCGTCCCAGCCACTCCCGCGCTCCCCAGGCGGTGGCCGAGAGCGCCGCGACGGCCGGGATCCCGGCCTTGACGAGCTCGGCGACCTCGGCGCCGACCAGCCCGTGCGCGAGCGAGCCCCCCGCGTCCGTGCCCACGTACACCGGGATCCCCGCGTCGTACGCGGCGCGCACCGTGTCGTAGCGACGGGCGTGGAGCCTGCGCATATGGTCCGCCCACCGGGGGTATCTGGCCTCTCCACCGACCGCGAGCCGCGGGAAGGTCGCGATGTTGACCAGGGTCGGGACGATGGCGACGCCCCGCTCCGCGAACAGCGGGATGGTCTCCTCCGTCAGCCCGGTGGCGTGCTCGATGCAGTCGATGCCCGCCTCCACCAGATCGGTGAGGGACTCCTCCGCGAAGCAGTGGGCGGTGACCCGGGCTCCCAGCCGGTGCGCCTCCGCGATGGCCGCCTCCACCGCGCCACGCGGCCAGCAGGCGCTCAGGTCGCCCGTACCGCGGTCGATCCAGTCGCCGACGAGCTTGACCCAGCCGTCGCCCCTCCGGGCCTCCTGCGCCACATACGCGACCAGGTCCTCGGGCTCGATCTCGTGCGCGAAGTTGCGGATGTAACGCTGCGTACGGGCGATGTGACGGCCCGCGCGGATGATCCGTGGCAGATCCTCGCGCTCGTCGATCCAGCGGGTGTCGGAGGGCGAGCCGGCGTCCCGGATCAGCAGGGCGCCCGCGTCCCGGTCGGTCAGCGCCTGCTTCTCGCTCGTCGACTCGTCGACCGGCCCGTGGGCGTCGAGCCCCACGTGGCAGTGCGCGTCGACCAGCCCCGGCAGTGCCCAGCCGGACACCGTGGCGACGTCCCGGATGCCGGACGGGCGCGCGAATGAGATCCTGCCGTCCACGACCCACAGCTCGTCCCTGACGTCATCCGGGCCGACCAGTACCCGCCCCTTGATATGCAGCACAGCACTCTCGCTCATGGCACGACTGTACGAGCCCGTGCGCACCGGAGGTATCAGGCCCCTGCCACCCCGAACATACGTCCCAGGATTTGCCGGAACAGCGAATCAAGATATCCTTTGCTGGCGAATTCCCAATTCACTGAATGTGTAGCTTCCCTTGTGCTTCTTCCCCGGTTCGAGGAACCCAAACACCACACTTTTGGGTGCGTCCAGCGATGCAATTCGGACAGATCTCGAGGTCGTTACGCACATGTGACGGACTCCACACCCAGTCCGGTTTGCCCGGTTACAACCGGGCAAACACGGTCATTTCGACTACTGGCCGCGTGCCCGCGCGTCCCCGCGCGATAACACATGACCCCCCTCTTGCGTAACCCCTGCCCGAGATGCGTTTTCGATTTGCCCTCGGTAAATTTAATTCGCATGACCGCCGCTCAAGCAGACCTTGCAGGCGCCCACTCGGAATTCCTCGAAATGCCGGAGGGGCTCGTTCTCGACTCCCCAAGGGTCGAGGACGGAGCCGCGATCTGGCGTATCGCCCGCGACTCGAAGGTGCTCGACCTCAACTCCTCGTACAGCTACCTCCTGTGGTGTCGCGACTTCGCCGCCACATCCGTGGTGGCGCGTGACCGGGACGGCGAGCCAGTCGGTTTCATCACCGGCTACATCCGCCCCGGGCGCCCGCAGACCCTGGTCGTCTGGCAGGTCGCCGTGGACCACGCGCAGCGCGGCAAGGGCCTGGCCGCCGCGCTCCTCGACGGACTGACCGCCCGTGTCACCGAAGAGCTGGGCGCCGACCGCATCGAGACCACGGTCACCCCCGACAACACCCCGTCGAACCGACTGTTCAGCTCGTACGCGGAGCGGCACGAAGCCGCCGTGGAGCGCGAGGTGCTCTTCGACGGCGGGCTGTTCCCCGACGACGGGCACGAGCCCGAGGTGCTGTACCGGATCGGCCCCCTGGCCGGCTCGGCGGCCCGGCCCTGACAGACCGGCCCGTCCCCCAAGACTTTCCCTTCCCCACGCACTCATCTCCCTGGAGCATGCTGTGACCATCACCCCGCCCGCACTGAGCGTCTTCGAGACTCTGGAGTCGGAGGTGCGCAGCTACTGCCGCAGCTGGCCTGCTGTGTTCGACCGTGCACAGGGCAGCTACATGTACGACGAGGACGGCCACACGTACCTCGACTTCTTCGCCGGCGCCGGTGCGCTGAACTACGGGCACAACAACCCGGTACTCAAACGTGCGCTGATCGACTACATCGAGCGTGACGGCGTCACCCACGGCCTCGACATGGGCACCACCGCTAAACGGGCGTTCCTGGAGGCCTTCCAGAACGTCATCCTGCGGCCGCGTGACCTGCCGTACAAGGTCATGTTCCCCGGCCCGACGGGCACCAACGCCGTCGAGGCAGCCCTCAAGCTGGCCCGTAAGGTCAAGGGCCGCGAGTCGATCGTCAGCTTCACCAACGCCTTCCACGGCATGTCGCTGGGCGCGCTCGCCGTGACCGGCAACTCGATGAAGCGGGCCGGCGCCGGCATCCCCCTGGTGCATGGCACCCCGATGCCGTTCGACAACTACTTCGACGGCCGCGTCCCGGACTTCCTGTGGTTCGAGCGGCTGCTCGAGGACCAGGGCGGCGGCCTCAACCAGCCGGCCGCCGTGATCGTCGAGACGATCCAGGGCGAGGGCGGCATCAACGTCGCCCGCCCGGAGTGGCTGCGCGCCCTGGCCGACCTGTGCGAGCGCCGCGACATGCTGCTGATCGTCGACGACATCCAGATGGGCTGCGGCCGTACCGGCGCCTTCTTCTCCTTCGAGGAGGCGGGCATCACGCCGGACATCGTGACCCTGTCGAAGTCCATCAGCGGATACGGCATGCCGATGTCGCTCACCCTGTTCAAGCCGGAGCTGGACATCTGGGAGCCCGGCGAGCACAACGGAACCTTCCGCGGCAACAACCCGGCCTTCGTCACCTCGGCCGCCGCGCTGGACACCTACTGGTCCGACGGTCAGATGGAGAAGCAGACCATCGCCCGCGGCGAGCAGGTCGAGCAGGCGCTGAGCGCGATCGTCGAGGAGCACCCGCGGCTCGGCGGCGAGTACCGGGGCCGTGGCCTGGTCTGGGGCCTGGAGTTCACCGAGAAGTCCCGTGCGTCGGCCGTGGCCGCTCGCGCCTTCGAGCTGGGGCTGCTCATCGAGACCTCCGGGCCGCAGAGCGAGGTGGTCAAGCTGCTGCCGCCGCTGACCGTCTCCCCCGAAGAGCTGGACGAGGGTCTGCGCACCCTCGCCCGGGCGGTGCGCGAGACAGTCTGACGGATGGGGCGGTCAACCCTGTTCAACGGGTTGACCGCCCCCTCCGCACCGCCGACCGTAGAGAAGAAAGGCACCCGATCACCGTGATCGTCCGATCGTTTCAGGACATCGAAGGCACTGACCGCGACGTGACCGCCAAGAGCGGCACCTGGCGCAGCAAGCGCATCCTCCTCGCGAAGGAGCGGGTGGGCTTCTCGCTTCACGAGACGACGCTCTACGCGGGTACGGAGACGTCGATGTGGTACGCCAACCACATCGAGGCCGTGCTGTGTGTGGAGGGCGAGGCCGAGCTGACCAACGACGAGACCGGCGAGACGCACTGGATCGAACCCGGGACCATGTACCTCCTGGACGGTCACGAGCGTCACACGATGCGCCCGAAAACGGACTTCCGTTGCGTCTGTGTCTTCAACCCGCCGGTCACCGGCCGGGAGGACCACGACGAGAACGGCGTGTACCCGCTGCTCACCGAGCCCGCCGAGAGCTGAGCTCCCAACGGGGGTTCGAGAAAGAGCAGGGACGTACGAGAGGAGAAGGAGCAGCACCATGACCACCGCACCCGAGCGAACGGCCGATCTCTACCCGACGCGCGGCGCCACCGAGGTGGCCACTCCGCGCCTGGACCCGGTTATCTGGTCCGAGCCCGGAGCTCCGGGCCCGATCCAGCCGTCGGAGCTGCGCGGCCTGGACCGCGACGGCTTTCTGACGGTCGACCAGCTGATCACCCCGGATGAGGTGGTGAAGTACCGTGCGGAGCTCGACCGGCTGATCATCGACCCGGAGGTCAGGGCGGACGAGCGCTCGATCATCGAGTCGACGACGCAGGACGTCCGTTCCGTGTTCGAGGTGCACCGGATCAGCGAGCTGTTCGCGGAGCTCGTGCGAGACCCGCGGGTGGTGGGCCGTGCCCGGCAGATCCTCGGTTCGGACGTGTACGTCCACCAGAGCCGGATCAACGTCAAGCCCGGTTTCGGTGCCTCCGGGTTCTACTGGCACTCCGACTTCGAGACCTGGCACGCCGAGGACGGCCTGCCGAACATGCGGACGGTGTCCGTCTCGATCGCGCTGACCGAGAACTACGACACCAACGGCGGCTTGATGATCATGCCGGGTTCGCACCGTACGTTCCTCGGCTGCGCGGGGGCAACGCCGAAGGACAACTACAAGAAGTCGCTGCAGATGCAGGACGCGGGGACTCCGTCGGACGAGGCGCTGACGGACTTCGCGAGCCGGCACGGGATCAAGCTGTTCACCGGCGCCGCGGGTTCGGCGACCTGGTTCGACTGCAACTGCATGCACGGTTCGGGTGACAACATCACGCCCTTCCCGCGCAGCAACGTCTTCATCGTCTTCAACAGCGTGGAGAACGAAGCGGTGGAGCCGTTCGCGGCACCGATCCGGCGTCCCGAGTTCATCGGGGCACGGGACTTCACCCCCGTACGGTGAGGTCGTGGTGAGGTCGTAGCAGTCACGTAGGACACGAGAGCCCCGCCCGGCTCGGTGCGTTGCCGGGCGGGGCTCTCGTTATGCCGCCCCTGTCGCAGCGGCGTCCGCTGCGACAGGGGCGCACAGTGGCGCAGTGCGTCGTACGAGCTCAGGCCCGTTCGTGGAGTCCGGACAGCTCACCGAGCAACCGGTCCACGTCAGCGGCGGTGTTGTAGAGGTGGAAGGCCGCGCGGAGGTTGCCGGCGCGGTCCGAGACATGGACCTCGGCCTCGGCGAGGCGGCCGGCGGCGTGGCCGAGGCCGGGCACCGCGACGATGGGCGAGCCCGGGGCGCCCAACGGCTCGTACCCCAGGCCTGCCAGGCCGTCGCGGAAGCGGTCGGCGAGCGCGGTGTCATGGGCGTGGATCGACTCGGTGCCGAGCTCCTCGACGAGCGCGAGGGAGTGCCGGGCCGCTACGTAGGAGAAGAGGCTGGGGCTTTCGTCGAAGCGCCGGGCGGAGTCCGCCAGTTGCCGGACGGGGCCGTAGCAGCTGTCCCAGGGTTCCTCCCCCGCCACCCATCCGGCGAACAGCGGCGTCAGCGAGCCGAGGTCCTCGGGGACGGTGAGGAAGGTGACGCCGCGGGGGCACATCAGCCACTTGAAACCGACGGCCACGGTGAAGTCGAAGTCGTCCGCGCTCAGCGGCAGCCAGCCGGCGGACTGGGAGGCGTCGATGAGCGTACGGGCCTCGTGGGCGCGGGCGGCGGCCCGGACGGCCTGGAGGTCGGCGATCCGGCCGTCGGCCGACTGGGCGGCGCTGACGGCGACCAGGGAGGTGCCGGGGCGCACCTCGTCGGCCAGGCGTTCGAGGGGTGCGCTGCGCACGGTGAGGTCGCCGCGGACGACGAAGGGATTGACGAGGGAGCTGAAGTCGTTCTCCGCGACGAGGACTTCGGAGCCGGAAGGCAGTGAGGCCGCGATCAGCCCGGCGTACACGGCGACCGAGGCGCCGGCCGCGACCCGCCTGACGGGCACCCCGGCCAGCCGGGCGTAGCAGGCCCGGGAGAGCTCAACGGACTCGAAGCCCTCGTACGTCTTCCCCGCGGCGGCGTCCTCCACGGCGGTGCGCAGGGCGGTCACGGACCGTGCGGGGAACAGGCCGCTGGATGCGGTGTTGAGATACGTCGTCTGCGGCGCGAACTCGGCGCCTGCGAGGCTCTTCTCCATGTCTCCCCACTATGGGACCCGGCGATCATCACGTCCATCGTGTTTCTCCCGGCTCCGGCGTCGGCGAGTTGCTCATACACGCCGCCGACCTGGGGATCTCTCAGTTCTCGGCGGGGCGCGGGAGCGCGAATTCCTCGCCGACGCCTATGCGGCGCAGGGTCGAGGAGACATGCCGGTGCAGGAGTTCGCGGGCGTCGCCGCTCCGCCCGTGGGCCATGGCCTCGGCGATGGCGGTGTGCTCGGCGACGTCGTTCTCCGGGTTGCCGGGACCGATGGTGGAGGCGGCGGCCACATGCCAGGTCCGGTCCCACAGGGAGGCGTGCATGTCGGCCACCACCGGATTGCCGGCCGCGCTCACCAGGCGGGTGTGGAACACCCTGCCGAGCTTCATCGCGTCTTCGGGTGTGCTGACCTCGTGGAGCCCGTCGAGGAGTCCTATGCCCAGCTCGCGCAGGTCCGGACGGCCGCGGGCCGCGACGGAGTCCAGGGCGAAGATCTCCAGGAGGAGCCGGGCCTCCATGATGTCGCGGGCCTCCTGGAGTTTGACGGGCAGGATCATCGCGCCGCGCGTGGGGTAGAGGCGCAGGGCACCCTCCTTCTGGAGGCGGGTGAAGGCCTCTTGGACGGCGGCGTCCGGGAGGCCCAGCTCCGCTGCCACCACGTCCTCGTGCAGCAGCTCCTCCGAGTCGTAGCTGCCGTCCATCAGACGTGCCCTGATCTCGGCATATGCCCGGTCCACCGGTCCGGTTGCGGAGGCCTCTGAGGTTCTGTCCGGCATGCACCTATTGTCACTCATTCGCCTGTTCCCTCTCGGGGGAACATGGGGGACAGGCATACGGATCCAGGCGTACGGTCCCGCGTGCGCGAGCCGGGCTTCGGCGCCGACTGAGCGCGGCTCCGGGCGCCGGACCGGCACGACCCCTGCGGGAGCGTACGAGCCGCCGCGGCGGCGTTGCGTACGGGAACGGCCTCCGGGGGCCGGGCCCGCCGCGCGGAGTCCCGGAGCGGCGCCGGTCAGTTCTCCCGGCGGCCGTCGACGCGGCGCGGGAGCCGGAGGGGGTTGTCCTCGCGCAGCTCGGGCGGCAGCAGCGCCTCGGGGGTGCTCTGGAAGACCACCGGGCGCAGCCAGCGCTCGATCGCGGTCCCGCCCACCGAGGTGGAGGCCGAGGTGGTCGCTGGATAGGGGCCGCCGTGGTGCTGGGCGGGGGCCACGGCGACGCCGGTGGGCCAGCCGTTGACCAGCACCCGCCCGGCCAGCGGGATGAGCTCGGCCAGCAGCCTGGCCGCGGGGCCCTCGCTCTGCGCGGCCTCCTGCGCGCCGAGGTGGACGGTGGCGGTGAGGTTGCCCGGCAGCCGGCCGAGCACCGCGGAGACCTCGGCCTCGTCCGCGTACCGCGCGACGACCGTGACTGGCCCGAAGCACTCCTCCAGCAGCAGGTCGTGGTCCTCACCGTCCGCGAGCCGCGCGGCCGGGACGGTGAGGAAGCCCGCGCTGACCGCGGTCTCGCCGCTCTCGCCGGGGGTGACCGGGCTCTGCACGCCCGTGAGCGCCGCTCTGGCCCGCACCCCCGCCACAAAGGCCTCCCGCATCCGGGGGTCGAGCAGCACGCCCTCCGCCGTGTCGCTGACGGCCTCGGTGAGGGACTTCAGCAGCCTGTCCCCCGCCTCCCCCGTCGGGGCGAGCACCAGGCCGGGCTTGACGCAGAACTGGCCGACACCGAGGGTGACCGACCCGGCGAGCCCCGTGCCGATCCGCTCCGCGCGCTCGCTCGCCGCGGCCTCGGTGACCACGACGGGGTTGAGGCTGCCCAGCTCGCCGTGGAAGGGAATGGGCGCCGGGCGGGCCGCCGCGGCGTCGAACAGCGCACGGCCGCCGCGTACGGAACCGGTGAATCCGGCCGCCGCGACCAGCGGGTGCCGCACCAGCTCGAGGCCCGCGTCGAAGCCGTGCACCAGGCCGACGACCGCCTCGGGCAGGCCGTGCCGCGCGGCGGCACGGCGCAGCAGGCAGGCGCACAGTTCCGAGGTGGCGGGGTGGTCGGGGTGCGCCTTGACGACGACCGGGCAGCCGGCGGCGAGCGCGCTGGCCGTATCGCCGCCGGGGACGGAGAACGCCAGCGGGAAGTTGCTGGCGGAGTAGACGGCCACGACGCCGAGCGGCACCTTGTAGCGGCGCAGGTCGGGGCGGGGCACGGGGCCCGCGTCCGGGTCGGGGTGGTCGATGAGGATGTCGAGGAAGGCGCCCTCGTCCACGGTGTCGGCGAAGGAGCGCAGCTGGTAAGTCGTGCGGGCCAGCTCGCCGGTGAGGCGGCCGGGCCCGAGCGCGGTCTCGGCGTCGGCGGCCTCGATGACGTGCTCACCGGCCTCGTCGAGCAGGTCGGCCGCGGTGCGGAGGAAGGCCGCGCGCACGGTCCGGTCGGCGAGCGCTCCGCGTACGGCGTGCGCGTCGCGCACCGCTCGGTCGACCTCCTCGGCCGTGGCCTCGGTGGCAACCTGCTCCCGCTGCTTCCCGGTTCGGGGGTCGACGCTCCAGACTGGTGCTGCCACCGTTGAATCCTCCTGCTTGCCGCACACGGGACGCCGTTCGATATGCTGAATTCTGTCCCTGATGGTGAATTCTTCCGGGACTCTATTTCCGGTCGGAGGAAGGGGTCAAGGGCGATGTCGGCTGCGAGTGGGGGCGCCACCGGCCGGGGGGCGGGAGAGGCCGGAGCCCAGGTCAAGTCCGCGGTGCGCACCGTGGAACTGCTCGAATTCTTCGCCGGGCGGCCCGGAATGCACAGCCTCGCGGCCGTCCAGGAGGCCGTCGGCTACCCCAAGTCCAGCCTCTACATGCTGCTGCGCACACTGGTGGAACTGGGCTGGGTCGAGACGGACGCCACCGGCACGCGCTACGGCATCGGGGTCCGGGCGCTGCTCGTCGGCACCTCGTACATCGACGGCGACGAGGTCGTGGCCGCCGCCCGGCCCACCCTGGACCGGCTCTCGGACGACACCACGGAGACCATCCACCTCGCCCGGCTGGACGGCACCAACGTCGTCTATCTCGCGACCCGGCAGTCCCAGCACTATCTGCGCCCGTTCACCCGCGTCGGCCGCAGGCTGCCCGCGCACTCCACGTCGCTGGGCAAGGCGCTGCTCGCCAGCTACTCCGACGAGCAGGTGCGCAAGATGCTGCCCGAGACGCTGAGTTCGCTGACCGAGCACACCATCACCGACCGCGAGAAGCTCATTGACGAACTGCATCTCGTGCGCGAGCAGGGCTATGCCGTGGACCGCGAGGAGAACACGCTGGGCCTGCGCTGCTTCGGTGTCGCGATCCCGTACCGCACGCCGGCGAGGGACGCGATCAGCTGCTCGGTGCCGGTGGCCCGGCTCACCCCCGGCCACGAACAGATGATCAAGGACGCCCTGTTCGACGCCCGGGACCGGCTGACCCTCGCCACGCGACGGCTCTGACCCGGCGGTTCCGGCCCCGGCGGCGCCTTTCCGGCTGCTCACCTGCACCGTTTTCACCCTGCTGGTCATGGCCGGCACCGCGCCCGGCCCCTTCCTCGGCGTGGGGCTGTGGGAGGGGCTGGGCGCGGTCGTCACCGGGGTCGCGCTGCGCCGTGAGCGGGCCGCGGCGGCGGACCGGCGGACACGGCGTCCCGAGCTCCCGAGGGGTCTGAGGGGCCTGACGTAGACCCCAGGAGACCTGCCTGCGGGTCCTCTGCCGGGTCCTGGGCGAACGGCTGGGTCAGGACAGCTGGGCGGCGGCCCCGTCGATGGCGCAGGTGCGTACTGCCGCCGCCAGGGCCAAGGCTTCCGGGCCCGCGCCGCCCGGGAACGGGAACCGCTGCCGGATGTAGCCGAAGCCGAGACCGGTCCGCGGGTCGGCGAAGGCGAGGGAACCGCCCGCGCCGCCGTGCCCGAAGGCGCCGGCGCCCAGATAGGGGTGCTTATCGCCCATCGTGCGGAAGCCCAGTCCGAATTCGCTGTGCTCACGCAGCACGAGATCGTGCCCGACCGACTGGATCTGCGCGACCGCGGCCGCGGTGTCCGGCGTCAGCAGCGGCGGCAGTCCGTCCAGCGTGCTGATCGCCGCCGCATAGAGCCTGGCGAGGCCGCGGGCGGACGCGACGCCTCCGACGGACGCGGGTCCCGCGGCCCGTGCCGCCCGGGAGTTGGGGAGCGCCTCCAGCGGCAGAGGGTCGCCGTTCCGGTTGAAGGCGACGCCGGGGATGCTGTCCGGCGCGGTCCACATCTCGGCGGCCTGCCGCTGCTGCTCGGCGGTGAGCTGCGCGGGCAGTACGTCGAGGACCCGCGGCTCGTGCTTCTCCGGCAGTCCCAGGAAGAGGTCGATGCGGCGCGCGTCGCGGATCTCGGCGGCGTAGAACTCGTGAAGTGTGCGGCCGGTGGAGCGGAACACCACCTCTCCGGTGAGAGCGGCGACGGTGAACGCGTGGTAGCCGTGCGCGGACCCCGGCCGCCAGTAGGGGCGTTGGCCTGCCAGCCGCGCCGCGACGCTCCGGTCGTGGAGGATCTCATCGGAGCCGAACCCGGGGTCGGTGCCGATCAGCCCCGCCTGATGGGAGATCAGCTGCCGAAGCGTGAGCGTGTCCTTGCCCTCCGCCGCGAACTCCGGCCAGTAGTGGCGTACTTCCTTGTCCAGGTCGAGCGTGCCGTCCTGGACGAGCAGCGCGACCGCGAGATGGGCCGCGCCCTTGCCCGAGGAGAAGACCCCGATCAGCGAGTCCTCGGCCATCCCGGGGCCGCCCCACAGATCCACCACCGGCCGGCCGTGGACGTAGGCGGCGACCTGGGCGGCATGACCGGAGTCGGCGGCCAGGACGGCCGCGAACGCCTCGCGCACGGGCTCGAATCCGTCGGCGACGGTGCCGTGCACCGCCTGCCCGCCGATTGCTGGGTGGGGGGTGATCTCGTCGAGCATCTGCGCTCCCTGTCGGTCCACGGTGGTCATACGGATCAAGTCGTGGCGCTGTACCGGTATTCCGTGCGGGACGGTCGCCGACGACGTCCCAGGGGTAGAGGAACACGGAGACTCGCATGTGGTCTCCCCGCAAGGTCAGTTGCCGGACGGTCCGGACAGCAGCGCCCTGCCGCGCTCGATCAGCTCGGCCAGTTCCTTGATGTGGGCCGGGCTCGGTTCGGTGAGCGGGGAGCGGACCTCGCCGACCTCGAGTCCGCTCAGCCGGGGAGCTCGCCGTCCGCTACGCCCGGATCGCGGAGGAGGCGGGCGCCGCAACTCCTTGGCTTGTCCATGCATATGAACCATACCCACGGATGAGGCCTACCGCCGTCCGCTCCACGTCCTGCCGAGGCCGCCTGCCGCCCCACCGCCCGCCGTCCGCCACCCGCTCCCCGAGGAGACCCGCCGATGCCCGCTCCCCGTACGGTCCTGCTCACCGGCGCCGCAGGCGGCCTCGGCACCCTCATGCGGGAGCGGCTCCCCGGATACGGCTACCGGCTGCGGCTGCTGGACCTCGTGCCGGTCGAGGGCGCACCCGACGACGGCACAGCGATCACCGCCGACCCGGCCGACACGGACGCGCTGCGCGACGCGATGAGTGGTGTCGACGCGGTCGTCCACCTCGCGGGCATCTCCCTGGAAGCGCCGTTCGACAAGGTCCTGCACTCCCCCATGCAGGGCACCTACAACCTCTACGAGCTCTACGAGGCGGCGCGCGCCGAGGGCGTGCGCCGGATCGTTCTCGCCTCCAGCAACCACGCCGTGGGCTTCACCCCGCGGCCGGCCGCGGGCGACCCCCTGCTCCAGGTCGGCACCCCGCACCGCCCCGACACCTTCTACGGGCTGTCCAAGTGCTTCGGCGAGGACCTCGCCTCGCTCTACCGGGACCGGCACGGCCTGGAGACCGTCGCCATCCGCATCGGCTCCTGATTTCCCCTGCCCACGTCCGTCCGCATGCTGTCGATCCGGTGGAGCCCGGACGACTGCGCCCGGCTGCTGCACGCGTCGCTCACCGCCGAGGACGTACGGCACACGGTCGTCCACGGAAGCTCGGCGAACACCCGGCTGTGGTGGGACCTGTCCGGCGCGCCGGCGCTGGGATACGAGCCGCAGGACGACTCGGAGCCGTACGCCGAGAAGCTCATCGCCGAGCAGGGCGAACCGGACCCGGCCGACCCGGACCACGACCGTCTGGGCGGCCGCTTCTGCACCGACCCGCCCGCCTGGCCGCACTGACCGTCCGGCCGCACTGCATCGGGACCGCCGCACGGACGGACGTAGGTAATGGAACCGTAAAGCGGCCTCGTTCGTTACCCCGAGCATGACCGCTATGACCCCTGGCTCGAACATTGCGCTCTCCGTCCCGCGTGTGGCGGTGGATGTCAGCGCCCCGGTGCAGCTCGACGTATCGGGCCTGCTGCTCACCCCCGACGGCAAGGTGCGCTCCGACGACGACTTCGTCTTCTACAACCAGCCGTCAGGTGGGGGCGTGACCCACCGGGCGGGCGGCGGCGCCGGGCCGGACTCGATCACTGTGGACACCGGCTCCGTCCCCGCGGGCATCGACAAGATCGTGGTGACCGCGAGCCTCGACGCGCCGGGCACGACCTTCGCCGGCACCGAGCCCACCGCGACCGTCCGCAGCGCCGACGACGGCAGCGTGCTCGCCACCTTCACCCCGCCGCAGCTCGGCACCGAGACCGCGCTCGTCGTGATGGAGATCTACCGCAGGGCGGGAGCGTGGAAGGCCCGCGCGGTGGGGCAGGGTTACGCCAACGGGCTGGCCGGAATCGCGAGCGACTTCGGGGTGAGCGTGGACGAACCCGCCGCACCCCCGGCTCCGGCCGCAGCCCCCGCCGCCGCTGCCCAGCCGGTGCCGCCCGCCGCGCCCGCGCAGCCCTCGGCAGCCCCGGCCGCACCCGCCGCTCCCCCGGCCGCTGCCGCCGCCGGGACGGGCAAGATCAACCTCGACAAGGGCCGGGTGAGCCTGCAGAAGAACCAGACGGTCTCCCTCGTCAAGGGCGGCGCCCCGCTGCTGACCTCCGTGAAGATGGGCCTCGGCTGGGAGCCCGCCTACCGCGGCAAGGACATCGACCTCGACGCGTCCGTCATCGCCTACGGCCCGGACCGCAAGAAGGTCGACGCGTGCTACTTCGGCAAGCTCGCCATCCTGGGCGGCGTGATCCAGCACTCCGGGGACAACCTCACCGGCGAGGGCGGTGGCGACGACGAGGCGATCACCGTGCACATGGGCGACCTCCCGCCGAACGTCACCGGTCTTGTCTTCACCGTGAACTCCTACTCCGGCCAGAAGTTCACCGAGGTGGCCAAGGCATACTGCCGGCTTCTCGACGCCGGCTCCGGTCAGGAGCTGGTGCGCTTCGACCTGACCAACGCCGAGCCGCAGACAGGCGTGTTGATGTGCAAGCTGGTCCGCCAGTTCTCCGGCGAATGGGAGATGACGGCCATTGGCGACTACGTCGACTCGCGGACGGTGCGTGGCATGGTGAAGCCGGGCGGGAAGGCTCTGTGACGTCCATGAGCGGGCCGCCGGCCCCGGCCGGCGCACGGCAGGTCGACGCCGTGAGGCCGGCGGCCGCCCGAGACTCCTGCGAAGCGAGGGCCGCCGGTGAGTGAACACGGTCCGCCTGTCCCGGAGCAGATCGACAAGAGCTACGGTGCGTTCGACCTCAGCTCGGTGCCCGCCTTCTCGGGCGGGTTCATCAACTTCGGCTACTGGCACGGCATCCCGTCCGACCGCCCGCTGACCGAGGAGGACCGGCTCCGCACCGGGCAGGAGCTCTACCGTCTCGTCCTGCGCGCGTTCGACCGCACGGACGGGCTCGGCGCCGTCGAGGTGGGCTCCGGCATCGGCGTAGGCGCCGCCCTGGCACTGCGGGAGTTCGGCTTCGGCGAGGTATGCGGACTGGACCTCCACCCCGACCAGCTGGAGCGGGCCAGGCAGGCCAACGCCACCCTGCTCGCCGAGCACCCCGCGAGGCTCCGCTATGTGCGCGGAGCCGCCCAGAGCATGCCGCTCCCCGACAGCTCGGCGGACTGCGTGTACTCGGTCGAGGCGGCCCAGCACTTCCCCGACCTGCCCGGATTCGCGGCCGAGACGGCCCGCGTGCTGCGGCCGGGCGGGCGGCTGGCGATGACGACGTTCTTCGCTCCGAGCGATGACGCCGCCGCCCGGCTCCCCGGGCTTCTGCCCACCTACGCCGACGGCCTCGACCTACCGCATGTCGTCGACCGGTTCGCCACGACCCTCGCCGACACCGGCTTCACCGGCGTCCAGGTCCGTTCGATCGGCGAGGACGTCTGGGCGGCCTTCGACCGCTGGCTCGCCCAGACGCCTCTGAGAGACCTCTGGCCCCGCCGCTTCCTTCAGGCGTACGAGACCGGTCTCGTCGACTACTACGTGGTCACCGCTGATGCCGCCAGGGACCAGTGATCGCCAGCATGATCCCCGGATCCTGGATGTTGGCGAAGAGCGTGTGCCCGTCCGGCGCGAAGACGACCCCGGTGAACTCGCTGAACACCGGCTCGTCCGCGGTGCCGATATTGAGGTCGTTGCGCGCGATCGGGTAGGTCCGGCCGCTGTCCGTGGCCCCGAAGAGGTGCTGGATGCCCTCCCCGTCCTCGGCGATGATCAGCCCGCCGTACGGGGAGACGGTGATGTTGTCCGGGCCGTCGAAGGCGCCGTCCTCCCCGGGGTTCTTGTTGACGCCGAGGAGGACCTTCAGCGTGAGGGTCCGCCTGCGCGGGTCGTAGAACCACACCTGGCCGTCGTGCGCGACCGGGCTCTCCTCACGGGCGTACGAGGACACGATGTACGCGCCGCCGTCGGCCCACCACATGCCCTCCAGCTTCCGGGCGCGGGTCACCTCGTCGGCGCCGAACTGCTCGCGCACCGCCACCGTTGTGCCGTCCCGGTCCGGCACGTCGACCCAGTCCACCCCGTAGACCGTGCCCGTCCTGGTGGCCCGTGAGAGGTCGTCGACGAACCGGCCGCCCGAGTCGTAGCACTTCGGCGCCTGGAGCACACCGGCGTCGTCGGCCAGCTTCCGCAGCTGCCCGCGGCCGTGCTTGAAACCGTGCGGCGGCACCCAGCGGTAGAACAGGCCGTTCGGATCGGCGTCGTCCTCGGTCAGATACAGGTGGCCCCGCTTGAGGTCGACGACCACAGCCTCGTGGTCGTAGCGGCCCAGCGCCTTGACCGGCTTCGGGTCCCGGTTGGCCCGGCGGTCGTACGGGTCGACCTCGAAGACATAGCCGTGGTCCTTGGTCATACCGTTCTCGCCGGCCCGGTCGGAGTTCTCCTCACAGGTCAGCCAGGTGCCCCAAGGGGTGCTCCCCCCGGCGCAGTTGGTGGAGGTACCGGCGATGCCGACCCACTCGGCGACCCCGCTGCCCGCGCGCCCGTCGCTGTGCTTGTGGACCTCGACCACGGTGCAGCCACCGGCTGCGGCCGGGTCGTAGACAAGACCCTCGGCGAGCGGGACCGGGTACTTCCACTTCGACCGCGGGCCCTTGAGCTCGTGGTTGTTGACCAGCAGGGTCACACCGCGCGGCCCCTCGAAGGTGGCCGTGCCGTCGTGGTTGGAGGGCGTGGACTCGCCCGACTCCAGCTTGGTCTCACCGCTGCGGGTGATGATCCGGTACGAGAAACCCTCGGGCAGCGCGAGGATGCCGTCCGGGTCGTCCACCAGCGGACCGTAGCCCGTCCTCGGGCCGCCGTTCCGCTCCGTTCCCTCGCCGCCGTCGCTCCCGGTTTCCGACCCGATCGCACCCGGAGCCGTGGCCAGCACGCCGACGCTGCCGACAAGTGCGACCCCCGCTCCGGTGGAGGCGGAGCGCTTCGCGAAGTCTCTGCGGGTGAGCGGCATTTTCATCTCCTGGATGGCGGGATCTTTTCCCTGCTCTGCTGAACGTCACGGTGCCGCGCTCCGTCGAACAGCAATTGAACTCGACACGACATCAAGGGACCGATTACAGAACCCGTTCCCGGTCCGTACCAGCGTCCCCTCGGAAGAGACCGTAAAGAACCATGGCAAACAAGATCAACCATTGGCATTCGACGATAAGGGCATGATTCACCGCTATTCGCCTTGACCGCCGCGCCCCCGCCCGGCAGTGGGCATTTCCCTACCTGCATCGCCCAAGGGAGAAACGCGGGCCACTCGGCGTCACGACCATGCGCCGGGGCCCCGACTCCCCGGGAGCGGGCCGCGCGACGGTCGGCTCCGACTCGTGACTCCTCCACTCCCAGAAGCGGGGTGGCTTGTCGCTATGCCGGTTGGGCTTCGCCGACGGACGTACCGGCCACGCGGTACCGGCCCGGCGGTACGTCATCCGCCCGGCCCCATACCGTTCAGCTCGCCGAACCGGGCTTCGAACGGGCCTTGAAGGCCGCCTTGCGCGCCTCCTTCGCGAGCCTCTTGTCCGGATGCAACTGTCCCATCGCCTCCAGGACATCGGCGGTCGCCGGGTGGTCCACCCGCCAGGCCGCGTCGAAGAAGCCGCTGTGCTGCCCGACCACCCCTTCGATCAGTTCCCGCAGCTCCGTCGCTTCGTTCACATGCCCGAGCTGGGCGGCGATCGTGTCGATCGTCAGCCAGAACACCATGTCCTGCGGCGGCGGCGGCACATCGGTCACGCCGCGCTCGGCGAGCCCCACCCGGGCGAGCCCGCCCAGTTGGGCGTCGTCGAGTACGTCGCGCAGGGCGGGTGCGGCATGGGAGCCGACCAGCAGCAGTGCCTGCTGGCAGGCGAGGCGGCGCATCGGGGCGTGCTCGTCGTTGCCCCGGGCCGCCGCGAGGAGTTCGCGGGCCGCGTCCGCGGGTTCGCGCCGGGCGAGCCACTGTTCGACCTCGGCCTGAACGAGGGACTCCGGATGACCCGGCAGCCGGTCCAACAGGATGTCGGCGCCCTTGTCGGCGAGGTCGCCGACCGCCGGGGCCTCGATCCCGGCCTCGAGCATCCGGGCCCGTACGCCGTACACGCCGAGGGGCGTGAGGCGGACCATGCCGTACCGCGACACATCGTCCTCGTCGACCGGCGTCGTGCTCTCCCGCCGGTCCCTCTCCGCTCCGCGCCCGCTCTCTCGCTCGCCCTCGCCCTCGTACTCCTCGATCAGCTCCTCGTCCACCGGCTGGTAGTCGACGAGACCGATGGAACCGAGCATCCGGAACTGGTCGTCGAGCCGCATCATCGCCTCGGAGATCTCTTCGAGGACCTCGTCCGTCGGCGCGTCCATGTCCTCGGGGACGATGACGGAGGCCGCGAGGGCGGGCAGCGGAATCGCGCGCTGCTCCGAGGCCTCCTCCAGGACGGTCAGCAGATACAGATTGCCCAGCACGCTGTCGAGGAAGTCGGCCTCCTCCTCGGGGTTCCAGACCAGCGCGTCGAGGTCGAACTCCCCGTTCTCGCCGATGCTCTCGACCAGGTCCGCGAGGTCGGGGGCCGCGGCGTCGGCGAGCACGGTCTCGAGCCCGCTCAGCCAGATCTCCAGCACGTCCACCGGGCTGCCGGAGGTGACGGCCGCCGCCTCCTCGCCGGGGGTCGCGGTCCCGACAGCGGCGTCCTCCGAATCGTCCGCCGCCTCATCGCCCGCCGTTGCCGCTGTCTCGTCCTCCTCGATCTCCACGAGGCCGGTGTCGACGGCGAGCCGCCAGGCCTCGCTCGCTTGTTCCTGCCCTTCCTCGTCCCCCTCCAGTCCGAGGTGCCGGACCGCCTCCCGGAGCCCGTCGTCGAGGAGTTCGCCGCCCGCCCCGACCCGGGCGTGCGGCCCCGCCCAGCGGGCGAGCCGTACGGCCCGTGCGAAGAGCGGGGCGGCGAGCGCGTCCCGGGCCAGCTCGGCCTCGGACGGCAGCCGCACCGGCGGCATCGTGGAGCGGTCTGGGGACATCAGCGGGCTCTCCTCGGGACAGCGGGTCGGGCGCTGCCCAAGCGTAGACGGATATCGCCCCATGCCACCCGGTTCATGTACCCGTCAGGAGCCGTACACCGGCGGAGCCTTGACAACTCCCTTGACGGCGCAAGAGATTGACGCGCGTAGACGATGTCCGCTCCGTTCCTCGACCACTCCGGAGACCTTGATGTCCGCTCTTCCCCTTCACAGACCGGTGGCTGTCGGCGCCCTGATCGCCGCCGCGATGGCGGCCGGCCTGCTCGCCGCGCCCGATTCGGCGACCGCCGCCGAGGTCCGTATCCACGACATACAGGGCGGCACCCGGATATCCCCGCTCGCGGGCCAGAAGGTGACCGATGTGCTCGGCACCGTCACCGCGATCCGCGCCTTCGGCTCCGCACGCGGCTTCTGGGTCCAGGACCCGGACCCGGACCGCGACCGTGCGACGAGTGAGGCCGTCTTCGTCTTCACCGGCGCGAAGACCCCCGAAGTGAAGGTCGGCGACTCCGTACGGGTGTCCGGCACGGTCACCGAGTACTACCCGGGCGGGGAAGCCGCGGGGCTCCAGTCGGTCACCGAGATCAGCGCGCCCACGTGGACCGTCGCCTCCTCCGGCAATCCGCTGCCCGCCGCCTTCCGGCTGAACCCCTCGACCGTGCCGAACCGCTACAGCCCGAGCGCCGACGGCAGCAGCATCGAGAAGCTGCGGCTGCGCCCGGGCGGTTACGCCCTGGACCGGTACGAGTCGCTGGAAGGGATGCTCACCCAGGTCACCGACGCGGGCGTGGTCGGCGCGACCAGCGAGCACAACGAGCTCTGGGTGACGGCCGAGCCGCGACAGAACCGCACGGTGCGCGGCGGCACGCTCTACGGCTCCTACCGCGACCAGAACGGCGGCCGCGTCAAGGTCGCCTCCCTCATCCCCTTCGCCGAGCGGCCGTTCCCGCAGGCGAATGTCGGCGACCGCCTCGCCGGCACCACGTCCGGACCGCTGGACTACGACCAGTTCGGCGGCTACGAGCTCCAGGCCACGACCCTCGGCTCGCTCGAAGACAACGGGCTGCGGCGCGAGAGCACCCGCAAGCAGTCGGCGTCCGAACTGTCCGTGGCCACCTACAACGTCGAGAACCTCTCGCCCAAGGACTCCGCGGCCAAGTTCGACCGCCTCGCCGGGGCCGTCGTGGGCAACCTCGCCTCGCCCGACATCATCGCGCTGGAGGAGGTGCAGGACGACAACGGCCCCACGAACGACAAGGTCGTCTCGGCCGGCGCGACCCTGAAGAAGCTCACCGACGCGATCGCCGCGGCGGGCGGCCCCTCGTACGCCTGGCGTCAGATCGACCCGGTCGACGACCAGGACGGCGGCCAGCCCGGCGGCAACATCCGGGTCGCCTTCCTCTACAACCCGGAGCGTGTCTCCTTCACGGACGTCGCGGGCGGCGACTCCACGACCCCGGTGACCCCGGTGCAGGCCGAGGGCAGGGTCACGCTGTCCGCCAACCCCGGCCGGATCGACCCGCAGAACGAGGCCTGGAAGGCCAGCCGCAAGCCGCTGGCAGCCCAGTTCACCTTCCGCGGCGAGCCCGTCTTCGTCGTCGCCAACCACTTCAACAGCAAGGGCGGCGACCAGGGCCTGGACGGTCGCTTCCAGCCGCCGGCCCGCACCTCCGAGACCCAGCGGCTGGCCCAGGCCACCGCGGTCAACACCTGGGTGAAGTCACTCCTCGCGCTCGACCGGAAGGCCAAGGTCGTCGTCGCGGGCGACCTCAACGACTTCGGCTTCTCCCCCGCGCTGGACGCCCTCACCGCGGGCGGCGCCCTGACCGACCTGGTGAACCGGCTCCCGCGCGGCGAGCAGTACGGCTACGTCTTCAACGGCAACTCCCAGGTCCTGGACCACATGCTCACCAGCCGGGCCATCCGCAGGGCCGACTACGACGTCGTCCACCTCAACGCGGAGTTCGCCGACCAGGCGAGCGACCACGACCCGCAGGTACTGCGCATCCGTCCCTGACCGCCCGCCGCCCCCGGCACGGCGGCGGCCCGCCCGGTCCGAAGGCTTCCGGACCGGGCGGGCCGCCGGACCTGGAACCGGGCGCGCGGGTTCGAAGCCTGCAGGCCACTCAGGGGCACATCCTGAATTCCATGGTTGGTCTGCGGCGATGCCGGCGGAAAAGAGCCGGACCCAGTACAACGGGTTCGGCTCTTTTCCGCTGCTTCGGAACGGAATGGAGACAGGCAGATTCGCATGTTCCGCTGCCGACCGAGCCGATGCCGGTGTGCGTGTGGTCGCGCCGGCGTATCGGCTCCGCATGCCGGCCGACTTCGGTGCCGGGACGGCCCGTGGGGGCCCGGCTCACGGAGGGACGGGGTGGGGTCGAACGATGGGAGTCCGGGGGCCGGCCCCGCCTTCGCCGCCTCCCGTCTCACCGACCTGGGCCGGCCGCCCGGCCGAAGGTGGGCAGCGCCCGCACCAGGTCTGCGGGAAGGGCGAGACCGTCCTCCGTGGACGGGTTCACCGCCAGCCACAGGTCGTCCGCCGGCCAATTGGCGGCCAGCTCGGCGACGGGGATGCGGAGCGCGTTCTCGGGGTCTCCCCCGCCCGCCCGCAGTGCGTCCTCGGTCGTGAAGACGGGGACGTACCGATTACCGTCCTGTTCGATCACCGGCAGGGCGATCGCGCCCTCGGGACGCTCCTCGCCTTCGGCCGGCGGCGCCTCCGGCAGCAGGGCCACACTGTTGGCAAGGTCTTCCAGGACGGCCTGAGTTTCCGCAGCCTCCGCGCCGGACGGGGTCCCCCCGGTGGCAGCCGCCTCTGTCGGGGGCTCCTCACCCGGGTTCGCGCGGTCGTCAGGGCTCGAGGTGCTCATGATGGTCCTCTCGTCGACGGTGCTCACCGGGCCGCCTGCTCGACAGCGGTGGGCACGGGTTGCCGCAGTCGCCCGCCGGATGCCGCCCGTCGGCACGGGGCCTGGCGAGCGTGGGAACACCACCAAGGCCAGATCGCCGAACGGCCTGCGACCTGGCCGGTCGGGAAATCCGAGGAGATCGCGGCCGGCTTCGCGTCCCGCGCCAACCGCTCTACCGCTGCTGCTCCGTTGCCCACCCAGGCCCCGTCAGGCAGGGAATGCGCGAACTGCCGGAGCATGCTGCCGCGGAACGTCCATACCCCCAGCCTCCCCCCGCCCAGGCCGTGCCGCACCTGGGGGCGACAGGCCCACGCACGAGAGACGCGCGAGGGGGCCCTGCCCTGATCGTCGGGTGACATTCGCGCAGGTCAGCAGCGCAGAGGCCTGGATGGGCGCTGCCCGACGAAGCCATGTGCGCAGGGGCTCGCAGCCGGTCGGGGCGGGGCAGCTGAGCCGGAACGTGTGACGGGACCGGCGCGGAGATGAGAGAGCGCCCTCTCACGGGCCGTCGCCGGGCCGTGGGAGGGCGCTCAGCGGTGAGCGACGTGACAGCCGTGACGGCTCGAGCGCAGGTCACCGGGTGATCGTTGGAAGGGCCGCACGGGGCGGCCCTTCACCATCAGTTGTGGCTGTGCAGCGCCTCGTTGAGGCCGCCCCAGGAGCCGCTGCGCTGGAGCGCCTCGACACGGCCCGTGGTGGAGTTGCGGCGGTAGAGGAGATTGTCCGCACCGGACAGCTCGAGCGCCTTGACGACCTTGCCGTCCGGCAGCGTGACGCGGGTGCCCGCGGTCACGTACAGGCCGGCCTCCACGATGCAGTCGTCGCCGAGTGCGATGCCGATGCCGGCCTCGGCGCCGAGCAGGCAGCGCTCACCGATGGAGACGATCTGCTTGCCGCCGCCGGACAGAGTGCCCATGATCGAGGCGCCGCCGCCGATGTCGGACCCGTCGCCGACGACGACGCCCGCGCTGATCCGCCCCTCGACCATGGAGGTGCCGAGAGTGCCGGCGTTGAAGTTGACGAAACCCTCGTGCATCACCGTGGTGCCGGAGGCGAGGTGGGCGCCGAGCCGGACGCGGTCGGCGTCGGCGATCCGCACGCCGGACGGCGCGACGTAGTCCGTCATCCGCGGGAACTTGTCGATGCTGGTCACCGCGAGGTGCAGGTTGTCGGCACGGGCCGCGAGGCGCACCGCCTCGACCTGGTCCACGGCCACCGGGCCGAGGCTCGTCCAGGCGACGTTGGCGAGCAGCCCGAAGATGCCGTCCAGGTTCTGGCCGTGCGGCTTCACCAGACGGTGGCTGAGCAGGTGCAGCCGCAGGTAGGCGTCGTGCGCGTCGAGCGGCTTGTCGTCCAGGGAAGCGATGACCGTCCGCACGGCGACGACGTCGACACCGCGGCGGAGGTCGGGGCCCAGCGCGCTCGGGGCCTTCTCGCCCAGCAGCTCGGCGGTGCGCTCCACGCTCAGCCGCTCGGTTCCCGAGGGGCCGGGCTCGGCGACGAGCTCAGGAGCCGGGAACCAGGTGTCGAGAACGGCGCCATCGGCGGCGACGGTGGCAAGGCCGGCGGCGACTGCGCCGGTGATACGGGTGGTGGAAGCAACATCGGTCATGCCGAAAACCTAACCGGAGGCGGGCCGGGGAGGCGAACCGATCTCATCGGTCAGACGCCGCGCGACGCCGACCCGCCCCCTCACGGCCCTCCCACGTCACGACCCGCCCACCTCACGACCCCCCTCGTCACGGCCCGACGCGCGTCCTCATGAGCACCGGCCTGCCGGGAGACGCGGCCCCCGCTGTTCCCTGCTCGCCGCCGCGGGGCCCGCGGGCAGCGGGTCAGCCGATGACGCGGGCGAGCGCCTGCCGGACCTCCGCGCGGTCGAACGGGCGGCCGGTGAGAAGGAGTTGCAGCAGCAGCCCGTCGATCAGGGCGATCAGCGCGTGGGCGGTCGACGCGTCCTTCGTGTGGTCGTTCAGTATCCCGGCCACGCCGTCGAGCCATTCTGCGGCGACCGGCCGGAGGGCGTCGCGCCGCAGAGCGGCGAGGTAGAGCTCGTACTCGATGCGGATACGGCTGCGGTCCCCGGCCATCGCTTCCTCGAGCAGGGCGGCGAGCCGGTCAGCCAGCGGCAGTCCGCTCCCTTCGAGATGACGACGCCAGTCCTCGAGCGCCGCCTGCGGCTCCACACAGACCTGCCGCAGGGCGGCGACCAGCAGGTCGTCCAGCGTCGCGAAGTGATACGTGGTGGATCCGAGCGGGACGTCGGCCGCCGCGGCCACAGCGCGGTGGCTGAGGCCGTCGATACCGCGTTCGCCCACCACCCGGATCGCGGCGTCGATGATGCGCTGGCGGCGGTCGGGGTCGTACCGGCGGCGGGCCATCAGTGGGCCCCGCCGATATGGAGTACGAGCACGCCTGCGATCACCAGAACGATGCCGATCAGCTTGGCGGCGCTCGCCGTCTCGCCGAGGAAGAGCATCCCGATCGCCGCGATGGCCGCTGTCCCGGCACCCGACCAGACGGCGTAGGCGGTGCCGACGGACAGCGTCTTCAGCGTCTGAGCGAGCAGCGCGAAGGCGATCACATAGCCGACCGCCGTGCCCAGGGACGGCCAGAGCCGGCTGAAGCCGTCGCTGTACTTCATCGAGGTCGTCCCCAGCACCTCGGCCAGAATCGCTCCGGCCAGCATCATCCACACCATGCGTACGATAGTACACAACGATGCGTACGACCGTACGCAAGCCGCTCAGTCGGTCAGTCGGTCAGTCGGTCAGGGAGCTCTTCGGCCGAAGCACACAGAACTCATTTCCCTCCGGGTCGGCGAGGACGACCCAGGTCGCGTCCCCCCGCTCCTCCTGCCCGACGTCCACCCGACGCGCCCCGAGCGCCAGCAGCCGGTCGACCTCCGCCTGCTGGTCATCCGGGCTGAGGTCGAGATGCAGCCGGTTCTTCACGGTCTTGGTCTCCGGTACGGGCAGGAAGACGATGCCCGGCCAGGCGTCCTGGCCGGCGCCGATGATGACCTCTTCCGGGTCGTCGAAGAGCACCTTCCAGTCCAGCACCTCGCACCAGAAGCGGGCGAGTCCCCGCAGGTCATGGGCATCAATGGCGATCTGGAACAGCGAAAGAGCCATGCCCGCCAGTCTGCCTGGCGGGCATGGCTCTGTCAGTCCGAACGTGCCGGACGGGCTGGTCCCGGACGGTCCCCGGCGTCTCGGAGTCCCCGGAATCCCCGGAATCCCCGGAATCCCCGGAGTCCCCGGAGTCTCAGACGGTCCGGAGTCTCAGACGTTGAAGCCCAGGGCGCGCAGCTGGTCCCGCCCGTCGTCGGTGATCTTGTCCGGGCCCCACGGCGGCATCCAGACCCAGTTGATCCGGAGCTCCGAGACCAGGCCCTCGGTCGCGGAGTTCGCCTGATCCTCGATGACGTCGGTCAGCGGACAGGCCGCGGACGTCAGGGTCATGTCGATCGTGGCGATGTTCGACTCGTCGACGTGGACGCCGTAGATCAGCCCCAGGTTGACGACATCGATCCCCAGCTCGGGGTCGACGACGTCCATCAGGGCCTCCATGACCTCCTCCGTCGTGGCGGTCGCGGACTGTGTGTTCTCTGTCATGCCGTCTTCCTCGCAGCCTCGTCGCCCAGTGCCTGGGCAGTGGCGTCCTTCCAGGCCATCCAGCTCAGCAGAGCGCACTTCACGCGCGCCGGGTACTTGGAGACGCCGGCGAACGCGACCGCGTCCTCCAGCACCTCCTCCATCGCGTCGTCCGGCTCGATCCGGCCCCTGGACTGCATCAGCTCCAGAAAGGTCTCCTGGATCTTCTGTGCCTCGGCCAGGTCCTTGCCGACCAGCAGCTCGTTCAGCACCGAGGCGCTGGCCTGGCTGATGGAGCAGCCCTGACCCTCGTACGAGACGTCCTCGACGGTCCCGCCGTCGAGCCGTACCCGCAGAGTGATCTCGTCACCGCACGTCGGGTTGACGTGGTGCACCTCGGCGTCGCCATCCCGAAGCCCCCGCCCGTGCGGGTGCTTGTAGTGATCCAGGATGACGTCCTGGTACATCGAATCCAGCTTCACGAGGCAGCCCCTACCCGCTGTGCTTTCACTGACCGACTGTGCTTTCTCTAACCAAAGAAGTTGCGTACGTACTCCAGGCCCTCGACCAAGGTGTCGACCTCGGACGGAGTGGAGTACAGATAGAACGACGCTCGCGTGGTCGCAGGAATTCCGTACCGCAGGCAGACCGGCCGAGCGCAGTGGTGGCCGACCCGGACCGCGATGCCCTGCTCGTCGAGCACCTGACCGACGTCGTGCGGGTGGATGTCGCCGAGCGTGAAGGAGATCGCCGCACCGCGGTCCTCGGCCGTCATCGGGCCGATGATCCGCAGGTCGGGGACCTCGAGGAGCCTGCGCACCGCGTACTCGGTGATCGCGTGCTCATGGGCCTGGATGTTGTCCATGCCGATCGAGGAGAGGTAGTCCACGGCCGCACCGAGACCCACGGCCTGAGCGATCGGGGGCGTACCGGCCTCGAACTTGTGCGGCGCCGGAGCGTACGTGGACGAGTTCATCGAAACGGTCTCGATCATCTCGCCACCGCCCAGGAACGGCGGCAGGTCCTCGAGGAGCTCCTGCCGCCCCCACAGCACGCCGATGCCGGTCGGACCGCACATCTTGTGGCCGGTGAAGGCCACGAAGTCGGCCTGCAGCGCCTGCACGTCCAGCGGCATGTGCGGCGCGGCCTGCGAGGCGTCGATCAGCACCAGCGCGCCGACCTCCTGGGCGCGGCGGACAATCGCCTCGACGGGATTGACCGTGCCCAGGATGTTGGACACCAGCACGAACGAGACGATCTTGGTCTTCTCGGTGATGATCTGCTCGATGTTGGACAGGTCGAGCCGGCCCTCGTCGGTCAGGCCGAACCACTTCAGCTTCGCGCCGGTGCGCTGCGCGAGCAGCTGCCACGGCACGATGTTGGAGTGGTGCTCCATCTCCGTGATGACGATCTCGGTGTCGCTGTCCACGCGGTAGGGCTCATCGGCCCAGCCCAGCATGTTCGCCACGAGGTTGAGCGACTCGGAGGCGTTCTTGGTGAATATCACCTCGTCGCGGCTCGGCGCGTTGATGAACGCCGCCACCTTGTCGCGCGCGCCCTCGTACAGCGCCGTGGCCTCCTCCGCGAGGACGTGCACGCCACGGTGGACGTTCGCGTTGTACCTCTCGTAGTACTCGTTCAAGGCGTCGAGCACCTGGCGCGGCTTCTGCGAGGTCGCCGCGTTGTCCAGGTACACCAACTTCTGCCCGTCGTGGACCACGCGGTCCAGGATCGGGAAGTCCTTGCGGATCGCCTCGGTGTCGAGGAGGCCCGGCAGTGTCGTCACTTAGGAAGCGCCACCCTTCGTGTAGGCCTCGTAGCCCTCGTTCTCCAGCTTGTCGGCGAGCTCGGCACCGCCGGACTCGGCGATCCGGCCGTTCGCGAAGACGTGAACGAAGTCGGGCTTGATGTAGCGCAGGATGCGCGTGTAGTGGGTGATCAGCAAGGTGCCGACCTCGCCGCCCTCACGCACCCGGTTCACGCCCTCGGACACGGTGCGCAGCGCGTCGACGTCCAGGCCGGAGTCGGTCTCGTCGAGGATGGCGATCGCGGGCTTGAGCAGCTCGAGCTGGAGGATCTCGTGGCGCTTCTTCTCACCGCCGGAGAAGCCCTCGTTGACGTTGCGCTCGGCGAAGGCGGAGTCGATGTTGAGGCGCTCCATGGCCTCCTTGACCTCCTTCACCCAGGTGCGCAGCTTGGGGGCCTCGCCACGGACCGCGGTCGCGGAGGTGCGGAGGAAGTTGGAGACCGACACGCCGGGGACCTCGACCGGGTACTGCATGGCGAGGAAGACGCCGGCCCGGGCGCGCTCGTCGACGGTCATCGCCAGGACGTCCTCACCGTCGAGGGTGACGGTGCCGCTGGTGACCGTGTATTTGGGGTGGCCTGCGAGGGAGTACGCCAGGGTCGACTTGCCGGAGCCGTTGGGGCCCATGATGGCGTGGGTCTCGCCCTGCTTCACGGTCAGGTCGACGCCGCGCAGGATCTCCTGGGGGCCGGTCTCGGCCTCGACGGAGACGTGCAGGTCGTGGATCTCAAGCGTTGCCATGGGTGTCTCAGGACTCCTGGGTGACGGAGACGAGCACGTCGTCCCCTTCGATCTTTACGGGGTATACGGGAACGGGGCGCGTCGCGGGCAGTCCGGACGGCTTGCCGGTGCGCAGGTCGAAGCTGGAGCCGTGCAGCCAGCACTCGATCTGGCAGTCCTCCACCTCGCCCTCGGACAGCGAGACGTTCGCGTGCGAGCAGATGTCGTTGATCGCGAACACCTCGCCCTCGGTACGGACGATCGAGATCGGCGTGCCGTCGAGCTCGACCCGCTTGGGGGTCTCTTCCTCGAGCTCGCTCAGCCCGCAGACTCGTACATAGCCGGCGGTCATACGGATGCTTCCAGCTCTGCCTCGATCTTGGCGATCAGGCGGCTCTCGACGTCCTGGACACCGATCTGCTGGACCAACTCCGCGAAGAAGCCGCGGACGACCAGCCGGCGGGCCTCGTCGGCCGGGATGCCGCGAGCCATCAGGTAGAAGAGCTGCTCGTCGTCGAATCGGCCGGTCGCGCTCGCGTGTCCGGCGCCGACGATCTCGCCGGTCTCGATCTCCAGGTTGGGGACCGAGTCGACGCGGGCGCCGTCGGTGAGCACGAGGTTGCGGTTCAGCTCGTAGGTGTCCGTGCCGGTGGCCGCCGCCTGGATCAGTACGTCGCCGATCCATACGGCGTGCGCGTCCTGGCCCTGCAGCGCGCCCTTGTAGGCGACGTTGCTGCGGCAGTTCGGAACGCCGTGGTCGACGAAGAGCCGGTGCTCCTGGTGCTGGCCGCGGTCGGTGAAGTACAGGCCGTACAGCTCGGCCTCACCGCCCGGGCCGTCGTACTCCACGCGCGGGTGGAGCCGGACCAGGTCGCCGCCGAAGGTGACGACAACCGACTTGAACGTCGCGTCACGGCCGACCAGCGCGGTGTGCTGCCCGGCGTGCACGGCGTTGTCGTCCCAGTCCTGCACGGACACGACGGTGAGCTTGGCGCCGTCGCCGAGGTGGTACTCGACATTGGCGGCGAGCACCGCGTCGCCGGTGTGGTCGACCACGACGACGGCCTCGGCGAACGCGCCCAGCTCGATCACCTGGTGGCCGAAGGCGGTGCCGCCCTCGCCGTGCACGGCGATCCGGATCGGTTCGGCGAGTACGGCCTCCTTGGCCACCGAGACGACCGAGGCCTTCTCGAAGGCGGAGAACGCCTGCGCGGCGACCCGGTCGACCGGCTTGCCGGTCCTGCCCACCCGGGCGTCGTCGCGGCCCACGGTTTCGACCGTCACGCCGTCGGGCGCGGTGATCTCGACCTTGACGCCGCCGCCGTTCGCGACCGCGGTGCCGTCGTGCAGCCCCTTGAGCCGCTCGAGCGGAGTGAAGCGCCACTCCTCCTCGCGGCCGTGCGGCACCGGGAAGTCCGCCACGTCGAAGGACGGGGACGTACTCATCCGGGTGGCGACGGTCGACTCGGCGGCCACCGCGATCGACCCGGTGGTGGTCGAACCCGCCGGAATGTTCTGAGCCTCAGCCATGGCTGTCGTCGTGCTCTCTCTCTACGTCGGAAAAACAGTGCCGCTGGTGGTGGAAGCGCGGGGCCGGCCGTCAGCCGACCGCGCCCTCCATCTGCAGCTCGATCAGCCGGTTGAGCTCCAGGGCGTACTCCATGGGCAGCTCCTTGGCGATCGGCTCGACGAAGCCGCGCACGATCATCGCCATCGCCTCGAACTCGGTCATGCCACGGCTCATCAGGTAGAAGAGCTGGTCGTCGCTGACCTTGGAGACGGTCGCCTCATGGCCCATGGACACGTCGTCCTCGCGGACGTCCACGTACGGGTAGGTGTCCGACCGGGAGATGGTGTCGACGAGCAGGGCGTCACAGAGCACATTGGACTTCGAGCCCTCGGCTCCCTCGCCGATCTCGATCAGACCGCGGTAGGAGGTACGGCCTCCGGCCCGGGCCACCGACTTCGAGACGATGTTCGAGGAGGTGTTCGGGGCCATGTGGACCATCTTGGCGCCGGCGTCCTGGTGCTGGCCCTCGCCCGCGAAGGCGATGGACAGGGTCTCGCCCTTGGCGTGCTCGCCCATCAGGTAGACGGCCGGGTACTTCATGGTGACCTTGGAGCCGATGTTGCCGTCGACCCACTCCATGGTCGCGCCCTCGTATGCCACGGCGCGCTTGGTGACCAGGTTGTAGACGTTGTTCGACCAGTTCTGAATGGTCGTGTAACGGCAGCGGGCGCCCTTCTTCACGATGATCTCGACCACGGCGCTGTGCAGCGAGTCCGACTGGTAGATCGGCGCGGTGCAGCCCTCGACGTAGTGGACGTAGGCGTCCTCGTCGACGATGATCAGCGTCCGCTCGAACTGGCCCATGTTCTCCGTGTTGATCCGGAAGTAGGCCTGCAGCGGGATGTCGACGTGCACACCCTTCGGCACGTAGATGAAGGAGCCACCCGACCACACGGCGGTGTTCAGCGAGGCGAACTTGTTGTCGCCCGCCGGGATGACCGTGCCGAAGTACTCCCGGAAGAGCTCCGGGTGCTCCTTGAGCGCGGTGTCGGTGTCCAGGAAGAGGACACCCTGCTCCTCCAGGTCCTCGCGGATCTGGTGGTAGACGACCTCGGACTCGTACTGGGCGGCGACACCGGCGACGAGGCGCTGCTTCTCGGCCTCCGGGATACCCAGCCTGTCGTAGGTGTTCTTGATGTCCTCGGGCAGGTCCTCCCAGGAGGTGGCCTGCTTCTCGGTGGACCGCACGAAGTACTTGATGTTGTCGAAGTCGATGCCGGAGAGGTCGGATCCCCAGTTCGGCATGGGCTTCTTGCCGAAGAGCTTGAGCCCCTTGAGGCGCATCTTCAGCATCCAGTCCGGCTCGGACTTCTTCGCGGAGATGTCTCGGACAACGTCCTCCGACAGACCACGCTTCGCGGAAGCGCCGGCGATGTCGGAGTCGGCCCATCCGTACTCGTAGGTACCCAGGCCCTCGAGCTCGGGGTGGGCGGTCTCCGTGGGGAGAGTCATGCGGGGTTCCTCCCGGCCGTGCTTGCAGATGCTGTGGTGGTCTTGCTGGTCTCAGTGGTCTTGCTGGTGCGCCTGGCGTCGGGGGCGCTGCCGGCCTTCGGAATGAAGGTCGTGCACACCCCGTCGCCGTGGGCGATCGTGGCCAGCCGCTGTACATGCGTGCCGAGCAGACGGGAGAAGACCTCGGTCTCCGCCTCGCACAGCTGCGGGTACTGCTCGGCGACGTGGGCGACCGGGCAGTGGTGCTGGCAGAGCTGCTCGCCGACCGGTGCGCTGCGCGCCGTAGCAGCGTACCCGTCCGCGGTCAACGCCTTGGCCAGCGCCTCGGTGCGGTGCTCGGGGTCGGCGGCCTCGAGCGCCTCGCGGTAGCCGACGGCCTGGGCTGCCAGCCGGGCGCGGGCGAAGGCCGCGACGGCGGCCTCGCCCAGCTCGCCGCCGCCCGCCGTCTGGGCGATCCAGCGCATGGCGTCGGCGGCCAGCTTGTCGTAGGCCTGGTCGAAGGCGTCCCGTCCGCCGTCGGTGAGGGCGAACACCTTGGCCGGGCGGCCTCGGCCGCGCGAGCCGTAGACGCGCTGTTCGCGGGGCTCGACGACGCCGTCGGTGACCAGCGAGTCGAGATGGCGGCGGACCGCGGCCGGGGTCAGTTCCAGGCGCAGGGCCAGTTCTGCCGCGGTGGACGGCCCGTGGTCGAGGATCGACCGGGCCACGCGGTTACGTGTGCTCCGCTGGCCGTCCTCGCCGAAGGACGCGGCGTGCGCAGGCAGCATCGACCCGGCGGCCGCACCGGCCGCCGGAATCTGCTGAGCCTCGCTCGCGTATTTCACAACGCCATTGTTGCGTAATTCCCCGGCCCGCGACAAGCGATGATCCCTTCACATCTCGTGGGCTCGGTCACTAAGGGTTACCTAAACGGCAAGGCTCCACGGGGCCCCGGGCCCTGGCGGCCGGGCCGCCGACGGCGGTTCGTAGACTTCCCGGCATGCGAAGCGAGGCTGTCGTCCAGGTCCAGGGTCTGGTCAAGCGTTACGGCCCGAAGACCGCGGTGAACGGCCTCGACCTGTCCGTCGCGGCGGGCACGATCACCGCGGTACTCGGCCCGAACGGAGCGGGGAAGACCACAACGGTCGAGATCTGCGAGGGCTACCGGCGCCCCGACGCGGGCACGGTCCGGGTCCTCGGACTCGACCCGGTGTCCCAGGCGGCCGCCCTGCGCCCCCGGATCGGCGTCATGCTCCAATCAGGTGGCGTCTACCCCGGGGCCCGCGCGGAAGAGATGCTGCGCCACACCGCGCGGCTGCACGCGCACCCCGTCGACGTGGACCAGCTGATCGAACGCCTGGGCCTCGGCAGCTGCGGGCGTACGGCCTACCGCCGGCTCTCCGGCGGCCAGCAGCAGCGGCTCGCGCTCGCCATGGCAGTCGTCGGGCGGCCCGAGCTGGTCTTCCTCGACGAGCCGACCGCCGGGCTCGACCCGCAGGCCCGGCACGCCACCTGGGACCTGGTGCGCGAGCTTCGCGCCGACGGCGTGTCCGTGGTCCTCACCACGCACCATATGGACGAGGCCGAGCAGCTCGCGGACGACGTCGCGATCATCGACGGCGGAAGGGTCGCCGCCCAGGGCAGCCCCGAGGCGCTGTGCCGGGGCGGCGCGGAGAACACGCTGCGGTTCTCCGGGCGGCCAGGGCTCGACCTCGCCGCCCTGCTCAAGGCGCTGCCGGCCGACACCACGGCCGCCGAGCTGACCCCGGGCACGTACCGCGTCACCGGCAAGATCGACCCGCAGCTGCTGGCCACCGTCACCTCCTGGTGCGCCCAGCACAGCGTGATGCCGGACCGGATCTCGGTCGAGCGGCACACCCTGGAGGACCTCTTCCTGGAGCTGACCGGCAAGGAGCTGCGCGCATGACCGCCACGGGCACATTCGCCCCCGAGCCCGGCGCGGCGCCGCTCGCCCGGATGATCGCGGCGCAGACGGCGCTGGAGACCCGGATGCTGCTGCGCAACGGCGAGCAGCTGCTGCTGACCGTGGTCATCCCGACGCTGCTGCTCACACTGTTCAGCGCGGTCGACATCATCTCCGTGCCCACCGGGACGGCCGGGGGCGAGGGCGGGGCGGTGGACTTCCTGGCGCCCGGCATCCTGGCGCTGGCCGTGATGTCCACGGCCTTCACCGGGCAGGCCATCGCGACGGGCTTCGAGCGGCGGTACGGCGTACTGAAGCGGCTCGCCGCCTCGCCGCTCCCGCGCTGGGCCCTGATGACCGCCAAGACCGGCTCCGTGCTGGTCACCGAGATCCTCCAGATCACGCTGCTGACCGTCGTCGCCTTCGCGCTGGGCTGGTCACCGCACGGCAACCCGCTCGTGGTCGTGGTGCTGCTCGCTCTCGGCACGGCGGCCTTCTCCGGACTCGGCCTGCTGATGGCGGGCACCCTGAAGGCGGAGGCGACGCTGGCGGCGGCCAATCTGGTCTTCATCCTGCTGCTGGTCGCGGGCGGGGTGATCGTTCCGCTGGAGAGGTTCCCGGAGGCCGCGCAGAGCGTGCTCGCGCTGCTTCCGGTGTCGGCTCTGTCGGACGGGCTGCGGGATGTGCTCCAGCACGGGTCCGGGGTGCCGTGGGGCGACCTGGGGATCCTTGCGGTGTGGGCGGTACTGGGCCTGGGCGCGGCGGCACGCTACTTCAGGTGGGAGTGAGCGGGCGCGTGCGGCCTCGGGCAGCCGAGCCGTGGGCCACCCCTCGTGAAAACATGCACAAGCCCCCGCCTACGATGAGCCCGTGCCGAATTCGCTGAATCCCCTCGAGCAGATCGCCCGCCGCTGGCAGCCCTCCGCGCGCACGGTGCAGAGGGCCGCGCTGGCCGCCGTGGTGATGGCCGTCGTCATCGTCGTCACCGGCGGCGCGGTCCGGCTCACCCAGTCCGGCCTCGGTTGCCCGACTTGGCCGAGCTGTACCGAGGAGAGCCTGACGCCGACCCACGAGATGGGTGTCAACGGCATCATCGAGTTCGGCAACCGCATGCTGACGTACGTGCTCTGCGCCGTCGTCGGCTTCGCGATCATCGCGGCCCGGTCCCGCAGACCGCGGCGGCGTGATCTGACCCGGCTCGGCTGGGCGCAGTTCTGGCTCATCATGATCAACGGGGTGATCGGCGGCGTCACCGTACTGACCGGCCTGAACCCGTACATCGTCGCCGCCCACTTCCTGGCCGCTACGGCCCTGCTGACCGTGGCCGTGGTGATGTGGAACCGGTCGGGGGAGAGCGAAGCACCCACCCGACCGCTGGTGAACCTGCCGGTGCGGCGGCTCGCGTGGCTGACCGTCGCCGTCACCGGGGCACTGATCGTCGCCGGTACGGTCGTCACCGGCGCCGGCCCGCACGCGGGAGACGCCAAGAAGGTGCACCGCATCCCCGCCGACTGGGAGCGGGTCACCCAGATCCACGTCGACCTGGTCTTCCTGGTGCTCGGTCTGACGGTCGCCCTGCTGTTCACCCTGCGCGCCGTGGACGCTCCCGCCGCCGTTCGCCGGCGGGCACGGGATCTGCTGGTCGTGCTGCTCGCCCAGGGCCTCATCGGCTTCGTGCAGTACCTGACGCATCTGCCCGAGGTGATCGTCGGCGCCCATATGCTCGGCTCCTGCCTGGTGTGGATCGCCGTGCTGCGGGTCCCCCTGGCGATGCGCGAGCGCCCGGAACCCGAAACGGCTGCCGGGGCGGAGCTGCCGAGCCCCGCGCAGGAGGGTTCAGCGGCCCCGGCCGCCGTCTGAGCGGCCCTCCAGCCCGTACACCCGGTGGGCGTTGCCCGCCGCGATCAGCCCGGCGATCCGCGCCGCGTCCGTGCGCGACCAGACGCCCTCGGCCACCCACTCCGCCAGCAGCCGGCCGAGCGCCTCATGGAACAGCCGGGCTCCGACCACATGCAGCTCCGGCAGCCCCTGCCCGCCGGTGGAGAACAGCAGCTTGCCGAACGGCGCCAGCTCCAGCGCCTCCGCCAGGACCGTACGGGCGCGCGAACCGGTTCGGGCGAGCGCCGGGCCGAGATCCGCGTACACATGCGGGAACACATCGGCCAGACAGGCAGCCTGCCGGTGGTACGGATAGCCGTGCAGCAGCACCACATCCGTACCGAGCCCGGCGGTGGCCCGTACGAAGTCGGTGAGCAGCATCGGGTCCGTGCGGTCGATGCGCATGTCGGGGTCCCCCACTCCGGCGTGCAGTTGGAGCGGCAGCCCGGTGGCGACCGCCGTCCAGAGCAGATGCCGCAGGAGCACGGGGTCGGTGAGGCGGCCCGCGACCGGGCGGCCGGAGAGCCAGCGTCCGGCGCACCGGCGCACTTCGCCGGGGCCCGGTGGCTCGGGCGCCAGGGCGAGACCATGCCGGCAGCCGGCGACGGAGCTGAAGCCGACGGCCGACTGGGCGGCGCCGTGCACCGCCTCCGCGAGATTGGCCACGAAGCCGTCAGCGGTCCCTGAGGTGTCGGCCACCTGTTCGGCCAGTAGCTCCAGGCGCACGATCTCGTGCGCCGCGGCACCCCCGGCGGCGGCCAGTTCGGCCGGCTCCGTGAGATCCCCGAGCAGCCCGGTGTCCACCAGATAGGTACCGATGCCGGTGCTGCGCAGCAGTCGCCGCCCGGCCTCCAGTACGCCGAGCTCGCGGCGCCGCGCGAGATAGCTCGCGGGCGGGCAGTGCGGCTCCAGTCCGAGCAGCGGCGGGCACCAGCGGCGTACCGCGAAACCGGTCTGGGTGTCGAAGAAGGTGGTGCCCGGAGCGGCGGGGGCGCCGGACTGGGTGAGGTAGGCCTCGAAGGTGCCGAGGCCCAGCTCCGTCCGGAGCACGCCGTGGCAGTGCTGGTCCACCAGAGGTGGCAGTTCGATCACAGCGCAGCGCCTCCCGTCCGTACCGTCGTGCGGTATAACGGGCGCGCCCGGTCTCAGGTGTTGCTCGGGCCTCCGAGCTGGATGCCTGCCATACGGCTCCACTCGTACGGGCCAGTGCGGACCTTGGCCGCGAAGTCGCCGTCGAAGGACTCGTGCAGGGTGATTCCGGCCAGTTCGGCGGCGCGCTGTGCGATGGCGTGGGTGGGCGCCACGAGGTCGCCCCACGCGCCGTCCGCTCCCACGAGCACGATCCGGGTGCCCATCTGGCCGAGGTACGCGAGCTGGCCCTCGGCGCTGCCGCCATGGCTGCCGGCGAAGTTCTTGATCTGCTTCGCGAGCCGGTTCGCCCGGCGCTCGGCCCTGGCGTCGTGTGCGCTGTCCGCGGCCTGCTTGGTGTCTGCCATGGTCACGATGCTACCGATGGGTAGATCAACTGGCGACCGGTGACGGGCGTGGCCTTGACCACGCCCCGGCTCCCGGCTCCCCGAAGCCCCGGGCTCCCCGGGGCACAGCGCCTAGCGCAGGAATGGGTCCAGCGCCACGGCGACGAAAAGCAGCGAGACATAGGTGATGGACCAGTGGAACAGCCGCATCTCCTTGAGCTTCGCGCCCGAGAGCCCTGCCTTGGCGCGGGCCCGCAGCCCGTGCGCCTCCTTCAGCCACCAGCCGCCGGCCACGGCCGCCACCAGCGGATAGAACCAGCCGACGTACCCCAGCGGCCACAGCGCCAGCGAGACGGCGACCATGACCCAGCTGTAGAGCACGATCTGGCGGGCGACGACGGTGTTGGTGGCGATGACCGGGAGCATCGGCACGCCCACGCGCGCGTAGTCCTCCCTGACCTTCATCGACAGCGGCCAGTAGTGCGGCGGCGTCCAGAAGAAGATGACGAGGAAGAGGACGACGGCGGCCCAGGAAAGGGAGTTGGTGACGGCCGACCAGCCGATGAAGACCGGCATGCAGCCGGCGATGCCGCCCCAGACGATGTTCTGCGCCGTGCGGCGCTTGAGGATCATCGTGTAGACGACGACATAGAACAGCAGTGCGCCGAGTGACAGCGCCGCCGACAGCCAGTTGACCAGAGCGCCGAACCAGAGGGTGGAGACCACGGCCAGCGCCAGGCCGAAGACCAGGCCCTCGCGCGGCGAGACCATGCCGGTCACCAGCGGCCGTTGCGACGTACGGTCCATCAGCGCGTCGATGTCACGGTCGATGTACATATTGAGCGCGTTCGCGCCACCCGCGGAGAGGTAGCCGCCGATGCAGGTGGCGAGCACCAGCCACAGGTCGGGCACACCCTGCTCGGCGAGGAACATCACCGGCACGGTGGTGATCAGCAGCAGCTCGATGATGCGCGGCTTCGTCAGGGCCACGAACCCCATGACCCGGGCACCGAACGGCCGGTGACCGGGGCCCTTCTCGAGTTCCCCCACAGCCCTTCGGGTGTGGGAGGTACCCCCACCCGCAGGACGGGATTCGACGGCCGTCACGCACACCCCTGAATAGCGACCTCAGCGGCTCGCGCCGCGGGCACAGACCAGCAAGCACCGGAGTTGAATACCCGGTAAAGACTTGCGCGTACCACGCCACTCTAGACGCAGCGGATACGCCGCCTTCGCGGGGGTGGGTCGTGTTGAGCGCCCTCCGTCCCCGGCGGGGGAAGCCGCTGGCGACGGGCAGGCCGAGCAGCGCGCGTCCATCTGAAACAGTGCCCGCTCGCCTGAGACAGGAGCGCCGGGAGCACGTATTCGGTAGCGCCGGGCGCCCGTCCGGTGGCCGACGACCAGTCGAAAGACGCGCTTCCCGCGAGGGTAGGCTCGACAGCGCCCGGTGTGCAGAACGTCACCGGCATTCGACATGTGGAGAGGAGCCCTGACCCAGGGTGAGCACCAAGCCGACCACCACAGATCTCGAGTGGACCGAGCTGGACCAGCGGGCCGTCGATACCGCCCGCGTCCTGGCCATGGATGCAGTGCAGAAGGTCGGAAACGGCCACCCGGGCACGGCAATGAGCCTGGCTCCTGCCGCCTACCTGCTGTTCCAGAAGCTGATGCGGCACGACCCGGCGGACGCGAACTGGACGGGGCGCGACCGGTTCGTCCTCTCCCCCGGCCACACCAGTCTGACGCTCTACATCCAGCTCTACATGGCCGGCTACGGCCTGGAGCTGGATGACCTGAAGGCCTTCCGCACCTGGGGCAGCAAGACCCCGGGCCACCCGGAATACGGCCACACCACCGGCGTCGAGACCACCACCGGCCCGCTGGGTCAGGGCATCGCCAACGCGGTGGGCATGGCGATGGCCGCGCGCTACGAGCGCGGGCTCTTCGACCCGGACGCGGCCCCCCGGGCGTCCGCGTTCGACCACACCATCTGGGCGATCGTCTCCGACGGCGACCTGCAGGAGGGTGTCTCCGCGGAGGCCGGCTCGCTGGCGGGCCACCAGAAGCTGGGCAACATCGTCGCCCTGTACGACGACAACCACATCTCCATCGAGGGCGACACCGCGACGGCGTTCAGCGAGGACGTCCTGGCCCGGTACGAGGCCTACGGCTGGCACGTCCAGCGCATCGAGCAGGCGCCCAACGGCGACTTCGACGTCCAGGAGCTCCACGCGGCGCTCACCGCCGCGCAGACCGAGACCGAGCGCCCCTCGATCATCGCGGCCCGCACGATCATCGCCTGGCCCGCCCCGAACGCGCAGAACACCGAGGCCTCCCACGGCTCGGCGCTCGGTGACGCGGAGGTCGCCGCGACCAAGGAGGTGCTCGGCTTCGACCCCGAGCAGACCTTCCAGGTCGACGACGAGGTCATCACCCACGTCCGCAAGGCACTCGACCGCGGCCGCGAGGCACGCGCCGCCTGGGACAAGCAGTTCCAGGAGTGGCGGAGCTCCAGCCCGCAGCGCGCCGCGGAGTTCGACCGTATCGCCGCCGGCGAGCTGCCCCAGGGCTGGGAGGGGAAGCTGCCGGTCTTCGAGGCCGGCAAGGACGTCGCCACCCGCAAGGCCTCCGGCGAGGTCCTCAAGGCGCTGGGCGGCGTGATCCCCGAGCTGTGGGGCGGCTCCGCCGACCTCGCCGGCTCGAACAACACCACGATCGACGCGACGTCGTCCTTCCTGCCCACCGGCAACCCGCTGCCCGAGGCCGGCCCGTACGGACGTACGGTCCACTTCGGCATCCGCGAGCACGCCATGGGCTCGACCATGAACGGCATCGCGCTGCACGGCAACACCCGCGTCTACGGCGGCACCTTCCTGGTGTTCTCCGACTACATGCGCCCGGCGGTGCGCCTGGCCGCGCTGATGCAGCTGCCGGTCACCTACGTCTGGACGCACGACTCCATCGGCCTCGGCGAGGACGGCCCGACCCACCAGCCGGTCGAGCACATGGCCGCGCTGCGGGCCATTCCGGGCCTGAACATGGTCCGTCCGGCCGACGCGAACGAGACCGCCGTCGCCTGGCGCGAGATCCTGCGCCGGCACAGCGCCGAGCCCGCCCCGCACGGCCTGGCCCTGACCCGGCAGAACGTGCCGACGTACGAGGCCAACGAGGACGCCGCCAAGGGTGGTTACGTCCTGCTCGAGGCCGAGGGCGGTGCCCCCGAGGTGATCCTCATCGGCACCGGCTCCGAGGTGCAGCTGGCCGTCAAGGCACGCGAGCAGCTGCAGGCCACCGGCGTTCCGGCCAGGGTCGTCTCGATGCCCTGCGTCGAGTGGTTCGAGGAGCAGGAGCAGGGGTACCGCGAGAGCGTGCTGCCGCCCTCGGTGACGGCCCGGGTGGCGGTCGAGGCCGGCATCGGCCTCACCTGGCACCGCTACGTCGGCGAGACCGGCCGGATCGTCTCGCTCGAGCACTTCGGCGCGTCCGCCGACTACAAGGTGCTCTACCGCGAATTCGGCCTCACCGCCGACGCTGTCGAAGCAGCCGCACGGGAATCTCTCGCGGCTGCCGGTCGCTGACCTTCGTATACGACAAGTAGGAGATGCAACACCTATGGCAGACGCACTCAAGCGCCTCTCCGACGAAGGCGTGGCGATCTGGCTGGACGACCTGTCGCGCCATCGCATCACATCCGGAAATCTCGCCGAGCTGATCGACCAGCAGCACGTGGTGGGCATCACCACGAACCCGTCGATCTTCCAGAAGGCGATCTCCGGCGGCGGCGACGGATACGAGCGGCAGCTCGCCGATCTCGCCGCCCGCCAGGTCACCGTCGAAGAAGCCCTTCGCATGATCACCACAGCTGACGTCCGCGACGCGGCCGACGTCATGCGGCCGGTCTTCGACGCCACCGGCGGCCGGGACGGCCGCGTCTCGATCGAGGTGGACCCGGGCCTGGCCCACAACACCCGGGCCACGGTCGCCGAGGCCAAGCAGCTCGCGTGGCTGGTGGACCGGCCGAACACCTTCATCAAGATCCCGGCCACCCTGGCGGGCCTGCCGGCGATCACCGAGACCGTCGGCAAGGGCATCAGCGTCAATGTCACGCTGATCTTCTCGCTGGAGCGCTACCGCGCCGTCATGGACGCGTACCTCGCCGGCCTGGAGCAGGCCAACGCCGCCGGCCTGGACCTCTCCAAGATCGAGTCGGTCGCGTCGTTCTTCGTCTCCCGCGTGGACACCGAGATCGACAAGCGGCTCGACACGCTGGGCACCGACGAGGCCAAGAAGCTGCGCGGCAAGGCCGCCATCGCCAACGCCCGGCTCGCCTACCAGGCGTACGAAGAGGTCTTCGGCGCTGTCGTCGGCTCGGTCCAGGGCTCCGACCGCTGGGCGGCACTGGAGAAGGCCGGCGCCAACCGGCAGCGCCCGCTGTGGGCCTCCACCGGCGTCAAGGACAAGGCGTACAAGGACACGATGTACGTCGACGAGTTGGTGGCCCCCGGCACCGTGAACACCATGCCCGAGGCCACCCTCGAAGCCGTCGCCGACCACGGCGAGATCACCGGTAACACCGTCAGCGGCACGTACGAGCGGGCACGGGCCGATCTCGACGCGCTCGAGGGCGTGGGGATCTCCTATGACGAGGTGGTGCAGCTCCTGGAGGACGAGGGCGTCGACAAGTTCGCGACGGCCTGGAACGACCTGCTGAAGTCCACCGAGGCGGAGCTCAAGCGCCTCGCTCCTCCGGAGGAGTGACTTGACCTCATCGTCCGCGCACGGCGACAACCCGCTGCGTGACCCGAAGGACCGGCGGCTCCCGCGTATCGCGGGGCCGTCCGGCCTGGTCATCTTTGGCGTCACGGGCGATTTGTCCCGGAAAAAGTTGATGCCTGCCGTCTATGACCTGGCCAACCGCGGACTGCTGCCGCCGGGGTTCTCCCTGGTCGGCTTCGCCCGCCGCGACTGGGCGCACGAGGACTTCTCCCAGGTCGTCCACGACGCGGTCAAGCAGCATGCGCGGACCCCGTTCCGCGAGGAGGTCTGGCAGCAGCTGGCCGAGGGCTTCCGCTTTGTACCGGGCTCGTTCTCCGACGACGACGCGTTCAAGAAGCTGAAGTCGACGATAGAAGAGCTGGACAAGGCGCGCGGCACGGGCGGCAACTTCGCCTTCTATCTGTCGGTCCCGCCCAAGTTCTTCCCCACCGTCGTGGAGCAGCTGAAGGAGCACGGCCTCTCGGAGGCCCCCGGCGACTCCTGGCGGCGCGCGGTCATCGAGAAGCCCTTCGGCCACGACCTGACGAGCGCCCAGGAGCTCAACAACATCGTCCATGAGGTCTTCCGGCCGAGCGATGTCTTCCGGATCGACCACTACCTGGGCAAGGAGACGGTCCAGAACATCCTGGCGCTGCGCTTCGCCAACACGATGTTCGAGCCGCTGTGGAACCGGTCGTACGTCGACCACGTACAGATCACGATGGCCGAGGACATCGGTATCGGCGGCCGTGCCGGCTACTACGACGGCATCGGCGCCGCCCGCGATGTGATCCAGAACCATCTGCTCCAACTGCTGGCCCTGACCGCCATGGAGGAGCCCTCCTCCTTCGACGCCAAGGCGCTCGTCACCGAGAAGCTGAAGGTCCTCAAGGCGGTCAAACTGCCGAGGGAGCTGGGCAAGCACACCGTGCGCGGCCAGTACGCGCACGGCTGGCAGGGCGGCGAGGAGGCACTCGGCTACCTCGAGGAGGAGGGCATCGACCCTCAGTCGCGCACCGACACCTACGCCGCGATCAAGCTGGAGATCGACAACCGCCGCTGGGCGGGCATCCCCTTCTACCTGCGGACCGGCAAGCGCCTCGGCCGCCGGGTCACCGAGATCGCGATCGTGTTCCAGCGCGCGCCGCACTCCCCCTTCGACACCACCGACACCCAGGAACTCGGGCAGAACGCCCTGGTCATCCGGGTGCAGCCGGATGAGGGCATCACCCTCCGGTTCGGCTCCAAGGTGCCCGGCACCTCCATGGAGATCCGCGACGTGACCATGGACTTCGCGTACGGCGAGTCCTTCACCGAGTCCAGCCCCGAGGCGTACGAGCGGCTGCTGCTCGATGTGCTGCTGGGCGACTCCAACCTGTTCCCGCGCCACCAGGAGGTGGAGGAGTCCTGGCGCATCCTCGATCCGGTCGAGGCGTACTGGGAGAAGCACGGCAAGCCCGAGCAGTACACCGCCGGGACGTGGGGGCCCAAGTCCGCTGACGAGATGCTCGCACGAGACGGACGGAGCTGGCGGCGACCATGAACATCGATCTCACGGAGACCACCTCCAGCCAGATCAACCACGCTCTGGTCAAGGCGCGCCGGGCGACCGGGACCCCGGCCGTCGGCATGGTGCTCACCCTCGTCATCGTCACCGACGAGGGCAACCACTACGACGCGCTGAGGGCCGCGAGCGAGGCGTCCAAGGAGCACCCGTCCCGCATCCTCGTGGTCATCAAGCGGCCCGGGCGCTCGCCCCGCGACCGCAAAATGGCACGGCTGGACGCGGAGGTGCGGGTCGGCGGCGAGACGGGCACCGGCGAGACGGTGCTGCTGCGGCTGCACGGTGAACTCGCGGCCCACGCCCACTCGGTGGTGCTGCCGCTGCTGCTGCCGGACGCCCCGGTGGTGGTGTGGTGGCCGGAGGACGCCCCGGAGCACCCCCAGGAGGATCTGCTCGGACAGCTGGCCGCGCGCCGTATCACCGACGCGGCGGCCACCGAGGACCCGGCCACCACGCTGGCGCTGCGGGCGCAGACCTACAGCCCGGGCGACACCGACCTGGCCTGGACCCGGATCACACCGTGGCGCAGCGTCCTCGCGGCAGCCCTGGACCAGAAGCACTCCGCGATCAAGTCCGCGGTGGTCGAGGGCGAGGCGTACAACCCGAGCAGCGAACTGCTCGCGCTGTGGCTCGCCGACCGGCTGGGCGTACCGGTCGAGCGCACGGTGTCCGAGGGCCCCGGGCTGACGGCGGTGCGCCTGGAGACCCGTGACGGGACGATCTGCCTGGACCGGGCCGACGGCTCGCTGGCGGAGCTGGCGATGCCCGGGCAGCCGGACCGCCATGTGGCGCTGCACCGGCGGGACACCGCCGAGCTGATCGCCGAGGAGCTGCGGCGGCTCGACCCGGACGAGATGTACGCGTCCTCGGTGAAGTTCGTGTTGACCAAACTGGGCCGGAGCGTCATCGAGGGCGGATCGGCCGCCGACGCCACCTCCCCCTCGGGGCCGGGCTCCGGGCGTACGCAGGACGGCGGGGAGAAGCCTGCTCCCACGACCGGGAAGGGCGCCGGGGCGGCCCCGGCCAAGAACACCTCCGCCAGGAAGGCGACATCCACGTGAGCGCTCCGCAGGTGGTGGTGCACCGCGACAAGGAGCTGATGGCAAAGGCCGCGGCGGCCCGGCTGATCACGAAGATCGTGGACTCCCAGGCCGCCCGCGGCTCCGCCTCGGTGGTGCTCACCGGCGGGCGGAACGGCAACGGTCTGCTGGCCGCGCTCGCCGAGGCTCCGGCGCGGGACGCGGTGGACTGGTCGCGGCTGGACCTGTGGTGGGGCGATGAGCGCTTCCTCCCGGAGGGTCACCCGGAGCGCAACGACACCCAGGCCCGTCACGCGCTGCTCGACGCGGTGCCCCTGGATACGAAGCGGGTGCATCCGATGCCCGCGTCGGACGGACCGTACGGCGACGACGTGGAGTCCGCGGCGGAGGCGTACGCGGCCGAACTCGCCGGTGCGGCCCGGCATGAGAACCACGCCCCGGTCCCCTCGTTCGACGTGCTGATGCTGGGTGTCGGCCCGGATACACATGTGGCCTCGCTCTTCCCGGAGTTGCCCGCGGTGCGGGAGACCGAACGGACGGTGGTGGGGGTACGGGGCGCGCCCAAACCGCCGCCGACCCGGGTCACGCTCACGCTTCCCGCGATCCGTGCCGCGCGCGAGGTGTGGCTGCTCGCGGCGGGCGAGGACAAGGCGCAGGCCGCGGCCATCGCCCTGTCCGGAGCGGGTGAGGTGCAGGCGCCCGCCGCGGGGGCGTACGGCCGCCGCCGGACGCTGTGGCTGCTCGACGCGGCCGCGGCGTCGGGTCTGCCACGTGACCTGTATCCGCCTGCCTCCCCCTGACAGGTGACTTCCTGACATGTGACCCCGTGTCCGGTGCCCCGAGGCCGCTCCTGGCCTTGGGGCACCGGTGTCTTCGGGGTTGTGGTCACATCGCCGCGGCCCCGCCGAACTGGGATGCTCTCGGGCTCTGGACACGTGTCCGGTACATGCGACAGGCTGTGCGATCTCATGGCGCCGACGTACAGGGGTACCGATGAATCCGCCCAGCAGCAGAGCGCGCCGCCGGCCCGTACTCCTGGCCCTGACGGCGTCCACGGCGCTGCTCGCCGCCGGGTGCGGATCCGGCGGCTCGGAGTCGGCCACCGTCAAGGGCGTGAAGCTGGTCAAGGCCGGGCAGATCACGACGTGCACCCATCTCCCGTATCCGCCCTTCCAGTTCGAGAAGAGCGGGAAGGTCGTCGGCTTCGATGTGGCCATGATCGATCTGGTGGCGAAGGACCTGGGTGTCGAGCAGGTGGTGGTCGACAAGTCCTTCGAGACCATCAAGACCGGCGCGGATCTCAACGCCGGCATCTGCGATGTCGCGGCCGCCGGCATGACCATCACCGATGAGCGCAAGCAGAATCTCGACTTCTCGGTGCCCTACTTCGACGCCACCCAGGCGCTGCTGGCACGCAAGGGCCTGGATGTCCGGTCGTTGGACGACGTGAAGTCGAAGAAGCTGAAGCTGGGTTCGCAGTCCTCGACGACCGGCGAGGACCTCGCGCGCAAGGCGGGCTTCGATTCGAAGTCCTTCGAGTCCTCCGACGCCGAGCTGAACGGCCTGCGGACGGGGCAGGTCGATGTGATCATCCAGGACTACCCTGTTGTGCGGAACTGGCTGAAGGACTCCGCCACTTCCGCGAAGTTCACTCTCGCGGCCAACCTCGACACCGGTGAGCAGTACGGATTCGCGGTGAAGAAGGGCGGCAGCCCGGAGCTGCTGAAGAAGATCGACGCGGCGATCGGGAAGGCCCGCAAGGACGGTACGTACGCGAGGCTCCACGAGAAGTGGGTCGGCCCGATGCCGAAGGGCGACGCCGACAAGTGAGCGGGCCCATGTCACCGCGGCGCCGACGGCGGATGGCGCGCGGTGCGCAGTACGCGGTGTTCGCAGTGGCGCTGGTACTGCTCGCGACGCTCGCCGACTGGCGGCGGCTCCAGGAGCAGTTCCTCGATCCGTCCGTGGCGGGGCAGTTGTTCCCCGACCTGATCACGGTCGCGCTGTGGAACACGGTCGTCTACACCCTCACCGGCTTCGGCGTGGGGCTGGTGCTCGGGCTGGTGGTGGCACTGATGCGGCTGTCGTCGGTGGGCCCGTACCGGTGGCTGGCGATGGCGTACATCGAGTTCTTCCGCGGCCTGCCGGCCCTGCTGATCTTCATCTTCGTCGGGGTGGGGGTGCCGTTGGCGTTCCCCGGGCTGGTTTTCCCCGGCGGTACGTACGGGCAGGTGGCGTGCGCGCTGGGCCTGGTCTCGGCCGCGTACATGGCGGAGACCATCCGGGCCGGCATCCAGGCAGTGCCGCGCGGCCAGATGGAGGCGGCCAGGACGCTGGGCATGTCGTACGCGGGCGCGATGCGCTCGATCGTCATCCCGCAGGCCTTCCGGATCATCGTGCCGCCGCTCACCAACGAACTGGTGCTGCTCTTCAAGGACTCCTCGCTGGTGCTGTTCCTCGGCGTCACCCTGCAGGAGCGCGAACTGACCAAATTCGGGCGGGACCTGGCCAGTCAGGAAGCCAACACCACGCCGATCTTCGTCGCGGGGCTGTGCTACCTGCTCGTCACCATCCCCCTCGGGCTGCTCGTGCGGCGGCTGGAGGCCCGGCATGCGAAGGCCCGGTGAGACGGACGCGATGGCGGACGACACGGCGATGACGAAGGACCCGGCTAGGGCGGGCGCGGCCATCGAGATCCAGGGGCTGCACAAGTCGTTCGGCGAGTTGGAAGTGCTGCGCGGCATCGACTTCCGGATCGCGTACGGCGAGGTGGTGTGTGTCATCGGGCCGTCGGGGTCGGGGAAGTCGACGCTGCTGCGCTGCGCGAATCTGCTGGAGCGGCCGACGGCCGGCACCGTACTGGTGGGCGGGGTCGACATCACCGATCCGGATGTGGACATCGACCGGGTGCGCCGCCGGATCGGCATGGTCTTCCAGTCCTTCAACCTCTTTCCGCATCTGACGGTGCTGGAGAATCTGACGGTCGCGCAGCGGCGGGTACTGCGGCGCGGCAAGGAGGAGGCGGCAGCGACCGCGCGGGAGAACCTCGCGAAGGTCGGGCTCGGGGAGAAGGAGAGCAGCTATCCGGCGCAGCTGTCGGGCGGGCAGCAGCAGCGGGTGGCGATCGCTCGGGCGCTGTCGATGGGGCCCGAGCTGATGCTGTTCGACGAGCCGACGAGCGCGCTCGACCCTGAGCTCGTCGGTGATGTGCTGGCGGTGATGCGCCGGCTGGCGGACGAGGGCATGACGATGATGGTCGTCACCCACGAGATGGGCTTCGCGCGGGAAGTCGCCGACCGGGTGGTGTTCATGGACGGCGGGAGCGTGGTGGAGGAGGGCGGCCCGGACGACGTACTGGTGCGTCCGGACCACCCGCGGACCCGCGCCTTCCTGGCACGGGTCACCGAACCTCAGCGCCCGCGAAGCGAGCGGTAGCGGGCCACCAGGGCGGCGGTGGAGCTGTCCAGGCCCTCGCCGCCGGTGCCGGTCGTCAGTACCGGCTCGATGCGCTTGGCCAGCACCTTGCCCAGCTCGACGCCCCACTGGTCGAAGGAGTCGATGTTCCACACCGCGCCCTGCACGAACACCTTGTGCTCGTAGAGCGCGATCAGCTGGCCCAGCACGGAGGGGCTCAGCTCCTTCGCCAGAATCGTGGTGGTCGGGTGGTTTCCGCGGAAGGTGCGGTGCGGCACCTGCTCCGCGAGCACGCCCTCCGCCGCGACCTCCTCGGCGGTCTTGCCGAAGGCGAGGGCCTGGCCCTGCGCGAAGAGATTGGCCATCAGCAGATCGTGCTGCGCCGCGAGTTCGGGGCTCAGCTCGTGGACGGGGTTCGCGAAGCCGATGAGGTCGGCCGGGATGACCTTCGTGCCCTGGTGCAGCAGCTGGTAGTAGGCGTGCTGGCCGTTGGTGCCCGGGGTGCCCCAGACGACCGGCCCGGTCTGCCAGTTCACCGGCTCGCCGTTGCGGTCGACCGACTTGCCGTTGGACTCCATGTCGAGTTGCTGGAGGTAGGCGGTGAACTTGGACAGATAGTGGCTGTAGGGCAGTACGGCGTGCGACTGCGCATCGTGGAAGTTGTTGTACCAGATGCCGAGCAGGCCCAGCAGCAGCGGAGCGTTGGCCTCCGGCGGAGCGGTGCGGAAGTGCTCGTCGACGAGGTGGAAGCCCTCCAGCAGCTCACGGAACCGGGCCGGCCCGATGGCGATCATCAGGGAGAGGCCAATGGCCGAGTCGAAGGAGTAGCGCCCGCCGACCCAGTCCCAGAACTCGAACATGTTCTCTGTGTCGATGCCGAACTTCGCCACCTCGGCCGCATTCGTGGACAGCGCCACGAAATGGAACGGCACCGCGGACTCTCCCCCAGTCTCCGACCGGGGGTGCCCCCACCCGCCGAGCCCGTCCAGCAACCATGTGCGGGCAGAGGTGGCGTTGGTGACCGTCTCAATGGTGGTGAAGGTCTTCGAGGCGACGATGAACAGCGTCTCGGCCGGGTCCAGGTCCCGCACCGCCTCGTGCAGATCCGCGCCGTCGACATTGGAGACGAACCGGAAGGTCAGGGCACGGTCGGTGTACGGGCGCAGCGCCTCGTAGGCCATCGCCGGGCCGAGGTCCGAGCCGCCGATGCCGATGTTGACGATGTTCTTGATCCGGCGGCCGGTGGAACCGGCCCACTTACCCGTGCGCACCGAATCGGCGAAGCCCGCCATCTTGTCGAGCACCGCGTGCACACGCGGCACGACGTTCTCGCCGTCCACCTCGACGACCGCATCGCGCGGGGCGCGGAGCGCGGTGTGCAACACCGCGCGGTTCTCGGTGACGTTGATCTTCTCGCCGCGGAACATCGCGTCGCGCAGAGCGGCGACCCCGGTCGCCGCCGCCAGCTCGCGGAGCAGCCGCAGCGTCTGGTCCGTGATCAAGTGCTTGGAGTAGTCCAGCTCCAGATCGCCGACCCGCAGGGAGTAGCGCTCGCCGCGATCGGGGTCGCCCTCGAACAGCTCCCGCAGCTGCACCTCCCCCAACTGCTCCCGGTGCTTACCCAACGCGATCCACTCCGGCAACCGGTCGAGCCGGGTACGGCCTTCTGCGTTCATCTCCGACATCAGCCCACTTCTTCTCGTACCTGCCCCGCTGCGCGTCCCAACTTAATTGATCAGGAGCGGGCGCGAGGCGTCTGTCCGCTGTCGCCGCGGCCAAGTGCGGGTGTCAGCGCGGTGACGCCTCCGGTGCCCAGGGCGGCGGCCGCAAGCGTGGGCGTGTTGGGCCCCCACGCCGCGGCGGTCACCCCGCCGAGCAGCGCACCGAGGGGCGTGCCCGCGATCGAGAGCGTACGGAACGCCGCGCTGACCCGGCCCAGCAGCCGCCCACAGCCGGCCGAACCCGCCCCGCCACGCGGGCGCCGACGGCCCCGGCCTCCGGCCCCGGCCCGGTCCCTCCCCTGCTCCTCCCCCGGCCCGGCCCCGGCAGCGGTCGCACGGAGCCCAGGGAATCCTCCGAGCCCGCGTCGGCTGCCGCCGTGGCTCCCCTTCCGGCCCGTGGAACGACTGCTGTCGCGACACTACCGACGGTCACGGACAGTGCCGGTCGTTCCCGGTCCTGCCCGGGAACGCCACTGGCCCGGCCGACAGGGGATTCCCTGCGAACCGGGCCATATGGATGCTCGAGCGAGCGAGGAGCTGCTAGTGCCGCGACCGGCAACGTTGGCCCGTCAGGGAGCGTCGTCCGGTGCGTGCGATCGCAAGGCGGCCGGAAGCCCTCGTAGCGGAGCTGCCGGGGCTTTTGGCCAACGCGGCTGGGGGCACTCCCCCAGCTACCGCTGGGGGCGCCCCCACCCGGCCGAAGGGTGGGGGAGTGCGTGCCGGGCGGCGCGACGGGGCGAACGTTGCCGGGAGGGGCACTAGATCTCGCCGCGCAGCTTGGCGAGGGCCTCGGCGAGGATCGCCTCCCCGTCGGCGTCGCTGCGCCGCTCCCGTACGTACGCGAGGTGCGTCTTGTACGGCTCGGTGCGCGGCGGGGCCGGCGGGTTGTCCCGGTCCTTGCCGGCCGGGAAGCCACAGCGCGGGCAGTCCCAAGTTTCCGGAATCTGCGCGTCGCTGGCGAAGCTCGGCTGCGTCTCGTGCCCGTTCGAGCACCAGAACGTGATGCGCAGGCGCGCTGCGGATTCGCCCCGCTCGGCCTCACCCATCGGCCCCGCTCCGACCCGACTTCCACGGATCGCGTTGCCACTTGCCACGGTCGTAACTCCCTGCGTGATGGTGCTGCGGAGCGTCGATGAACAGCTCCGCCGCGGGCGCCCCAGTCTACGTAAGGCCCAACGCGCGTCCAGTGACAGGAGTTACACACCCCGCCCCGCGGACGCAAGCCCCATGATAGGCCGCGCTTGCGACGGTGCGTCAGACGGCGTGGTCAGCTGTCCAGCTTCATCAGCAGACCGAGGGCGACAATGCACGCGAACCACAGCAGACCGAGCACCACGGTGATCCGGTCGAGGTTGCGCTCGGCGACCGAGGAGCCACCCACGGATGACTGCATGCCACCGCCGAACATGTCGGAAAGACCGCCGCCCTTCCCCTTGTGCATCAGCACCAGCAGCATCATCAGCAGGCTGAAGACGATCAGGGCGATCGAGAACCCCATAATCACGGCTGGACCAACTCTCTCGGACTGTGACGGTCGACGGGGGCCGGACGGTGACTGTTGTGCACCACCCAGCCCCCGACAGGGTACGACGGAGTACGGCTTTCGGCCTACTTACTGGTCCCGGAATCGGACGATCTTGACGAACTCGTCCGCGTCCAGCGCGGCGCCGCCGATCAGCGCCCCGTCCACGTCCGGCTGGGCCATGATCGCGGCGATGTTCCCGGACTTCACCGAGCCGCCGTACTGGATCCGGACCTTGTCGGCCAGATCCTGGCTGTAGAGCTCGGCCAGCCGCCCGCGGATCGCACCGCAGACCTCCTGGGCGTCCTCCGGGGTGGCGACCTCGCCGGTGCCGATGGCCCACACCGGCTCGTACGCGATCACGATCGTCTCGGCCTGTCCGGCCGGGATGTCCTTCAGCGCGCCGTCGACCTGGGCGAGGGTGTGCGCGACCTGGTTGCCCGCCTTGCGGACGTCCAGGCCCTCTCCGACACACAGGATCGGAGTCAGGTCGTTACGGAACGCAGCCTTCACCTTGGCGTTGACGATCTCCTCGTCCTCGCCATGGTACTGGCGGCGCTCGGAGTGCCCGATGGCGACATAGGTGCACTTCAGCTTGGACAGCATCGGGCCGGAGATCTCGCCGGTGTAGGCGCCCGAGTCGTGCGCGGAGATGTCCTGGGCACCGTAGACGATCTTCAGCTTGTCGCCGTCGACCAGGGTCTGCACCGAGCGCAGGTCGGTGAACGGCGGAAGGACCGCGACCTCGACGGCCTCGTGGTCCTTCTCGGTCAGGGCGAAGGCAAGCTTCTGGACGTGCGCGATGGCCTCGAGGTGGTTGAGGTTCATCTTCCAGTTGCCCGCCATCAGCGGGGTGCGGCTGCTCATCAGGGGGTCAGTCCTCCAGTGCTGCGAGGCCGGGGAGCGTCTTGCCCTCGAGGTATTCGAGGCTCGCGCCGCCGCCGGTGGAAATATGGCCGAATGCGCTCTCGTCGAAGCCCAGGGTGCGAACGGCCGCGGCCGAGTCGCCACCGCCGACGACAGTGAAAGCGGGGCTGTCGATCAGGGCCTGGGCGACCGCGCGGGTGCCTTCGGCGTAGTCGGGGTGCTCGAAGACGCCCATCGGGCCGTTCCAGAAGACGGTGGCCCCGTCGGCGAGCTTCGAAGCGTACAGCTTGCGACTCTCGGGACCGATGTCCAGGCCCATCTGATCCGCCGGGATGGCGTCCACGGTGACGGCCGTCGGGTCGGCCGGGGCCTTGGTCTTCAGGTCCGGGAACTCGCGACCGACCAGTACGTCGACGGGGAGGACGAACTCCACGCCCTTGGCCTCGGCGCGCTCCAGGTACTTCACCACCGCGGGGACCTGGTCGTCCTGGAGCAGCGAGGTCCCGATCTCGTGGCCCTGGGCCTTGAGGAAGGTGTACGCCATGCCGCCGCCGATGAGGATGCGGTCGGCCTTCTCCAGCAGGTGGTCGATGACCCCGAGCTTGTCGGAGACCTTGGCGCCGCCGAGCACCACCGCGTACGGGCGCTCGACGTGCTCGGTCAGCTTCTTCAGTACGGCGACCTCGGTGGCGATCAGGCCGCCCGCGGCGTGCGGGAGCCGGGCTGGGAGGTCGTAGACCGAGGCGTGCTTGCGGTGCACGGCGCCGAAGCCGTCCCCCACGTAGCTGTCGGTCAGCGCGGCGAGCTGGTCGGCGAAGGCGCCGCGCTCGGCGTCGTCCTTGCTGGTCTCACCGGGGTTGAAGCGGAGGTTCTCCAGCAGCGCGACCTGGCCGTCGGCGAGGCCGGCGACAGTGGCCCGGGCGGACTCGCCGACCGTGTCGGTCGCGAACGCGACACCCTTGTCGAGGAGTTCGGCGAGCCGCTTGGCGGCGGGGGCCAGCGAGAACTGCGGGTCCGGGGCGCCCTTGGGACGGCCCAGGTGTGAGGCGACGACCACCCTGGCGCCCGCGCCGGCGAGCTTGGCGATGGTCGGCAGGACGGCGCGGATACGGCCGTCGTCGGTGATGGTCGTGCCGTCGAGCGGCACATTGAGGTCGGCGCGGACGAAGACCCTCTTGCCCGCCACACCCTCGTCGATGAGCTCATCGATCGTTTTCATATCTGTGGACTCCCAGGTAGCGACGCGACTCTCACGCGGAACGCAACAACCTTCAGTTCCACGGCGGGTACAGCCGCAGAAAGGGCAAAAACAGGGCTCGCGCTGTGCGCTGCGCGAGCCCTGTCCTCACATCGAGTTGGCTGCCCCTGCGATCAGAGCCGACCGCCGACGAAGGTGGTCAGGTCGACGAGGCGGTTGGAGTAGCCCCACTCGTTGTCGTACCAGCCGACGACCTTGACCTGCTTGCCCTGGGCCATGGTCAGGCCGGAGTCGAAGGTGCAGGAGGCCGGCCAGTTGACGATGTCCGAGGAGACGATCGGGTCCTCGGTGTACTCCAGGATGCCCTTGAGCTGACCCTCGGCGGCCTTCTGGAAGGCGGAGTTGATCTCGTCCTTGGTGACCTCGCGGTCGAGCTCCAGGACGAGGTCGGTCACCGAGCCGGTCGGGACCGGGACGCGCATGGCGATGCCGTCCAGCTTGCCCTTGAGCTGCGGGAGGACCAGCGCGGTCGCCTTGGCGGCACCCGTGGAGGTCGGGATGATGTTCTCCGCGGCGGCGCGGGCGCGGCGCAGGTCCGAGTGCGGGAAGTCCAGGATGCGCTGGTCGTTGGTGTACGCGTGGACCGTCGTCATCATGCCCTTGACGATGCCGAAGCTCTCGTCGAGGACCTTGGCCATCGGCGCCACACAGTTGGTGGTGCAGGAGGCGTTGGAGATGACGTCGTGCTTGGCGGCGTCGTACTTGTCCTGGTTGACGCCCATCACGATCGTGATGTCCTCGTTCTTGGCCGGGGCCGAGATGAGGACCTTCTTCGCACCGGCGGCGAGGTGCTTGGCCGCGTCGTCGCGCTTGGTGAAGATGCCGGTGGACTCGATGACGATGTCGGCGCCGAGCTCGGCCCAGGGGAGCTTCGCCGGGTCGCGCTCGGCCATCGTCCTGAAGGTCTGGCCGCCCACCGTGATGGTGTCGTCGGTGTGGCTGACCTCATGCTTCAGCCGACCCAGGATGGTGTCGTACTTCAGCAGGTGCACCAGGGTGGCGTTGTCGGTCAGGTCGTTGACACCGACGATCTCGATGTCCGCACCCTGCTCAAGGAGCGCGCGGAAGTAGTTGCGGCCGATGCGGCCGAAGCCGTTGATGCCTACGCGGATCGTCACGAAACCGATCTCCTCGTTGGTACGCCGGTTTGTACGCCGGCGAGCTGTATGGGATGTCCCCGACCACCCCCGACCCTACCCCTCCCGGGCGGTTCGGGTGACATCGGGCGGCCCGGACACGGAGCGTCAGCGATGCTGTGCGCGCAGCACCGCCCGGGGCGGCTCCGACTGCCTTGCGTGGCCGGTCAGTTGCCCCGTGACCTGCCGGTCAGCCGACCATGCCGTCGGCCATCTCCTCGGTCAGATTCGACTCGGTGCCGGGGATGCCGAGGTCCTGGGCGCGCTTGTCGGCCATGGCGAGCAGCCGGCGGATACGGCCCGCGACGGCGTCCTTGGTCAGCGGCGGGTCCGCCAGCGCGCCCAGCTCCTCCAGCGACGCCTGCTTGTGCTCCATCCGCAGCCTGCCGGCGGCGGCCAGGTGCTCGGGCACCTCCTCGCCCAGGATCTCCAGCGCCCGCTGGACCCGCGCACCTGCCGCCACCGCTGCCCGCGCCGAGCGGCGCAGGTTGGCGTCGTCGAAGTTCGCGAGCCGGTTGGCGGTGGCGCGCACCTCGCGGCGCATCCGCCGCTCCTCCCAGGCCAGCACCGATTCATGAGCGCCGAGCCGGGTCAGCAGGGCCCCGATCGCGTCGCCGTCCCGTACGACCACCCGGTCCACGCCGCGCACCTCGCGCGCCTTGGCCGCGATGCCGAGCCGGCGGGCCGCGCCGACCAGCGCGAGAGCCGCCTCGGGCCCCGGGCAGGTCACCTCGAGTGAGGAGGACCGGCCGGGCTCGGTGAGTGAGCCGTGCGCCAGGAACGCGCCGCGCCAGGCGGCCTCGGCGTCACAGGTGGCACCCGAGACGACCTGGGGCGGCAGCCCGCGGATCGGGCGGCCGCGGCCGTCGACCAGCCCGGTCTGCCGCGCCAGCTGATCACCGCCCGCCACCACCCGTACGACGTAACGGCTGCCGCGCCGCAGTCCGCCCGGGGCCATGACCACCAGGTCGGACGCGTGTCCGAAGATCTCCAGGATGTCCTTGCGCAGCCGCCGGGCCGCGATGCCGGTGTCCAGCTCCGCCTCGATCACGATCCGGCCGCTGACCAGGTGCAGTCCGCCTGCGAACCGCAGGATCGACGAAACTTCCGACTTCCTGCAGCAGGTCCGGGTGACGGGGAGCCGGGAAATTTCATCCTTCACCGCTGCCGTCATCGCCATGGGCCGATCCTTCCATGCATCCGAAAAATACGGTCGTACGCGGCGGCCAGCAGCTCCGGGTCGTGCCTTGGTGAGCCTCCCCCAGCCTCGGGCTGGGGGCTGCCCTCAAGTGCGGCGACCGGCGCCAGCTCGACCGCGCCGCCGAGCCGCTGGGCGGCTTCGATCAGGCTTTTCCGGTCGGGCACGGCATCCTCGTCGGCCAGCACCACGTCGAAGGCGAGTTTAGGGGCGTGTCGGGCCAAAACCTCCAAATGACGCTGCGGAGAGAACCCCTCGGTTTCGCCGGGTTGCGGTGCGAGGTTGAGCGAGAGCACCCGTCGGGCCTTGGTCTCCGTCAGCGCGTCGAGCAGATCCGGCACCAGCAGGTGCGGGATCACCGACGAGAACCACGACCCCGGACCGAGAACCACCCAGTCGGCGTCGAGCACCGCCTTGACGGCCTCGGGGACGGCGGGCGGGTCGGCCGGCACCAGGTGGACCGACTGCACCTCCCCGCGGGTCAGCGCGACGGTGGCCTGGCCGCAGACGGTGGTGACCTCGTCGGCCCGGGCGGGATCATGGCCCCGTACCAGCGCCTGGAGCTCCAGCGGGACGGCCGACATGGGCAGCACCCTGCCGTGCGCGCCGAGCAGTCTGCCGACCCACTCCAGGGCTTTGACGTGGTCGCCGAGCTGCTCCCAGAGGGCGACGATCAGCAGATTGCCGACGGCGTGGCCGTGCAGGTCGCCCTCGCTCGCGAAGCGGTGTTGGATGACCTGCGCCCAGGTCTGGCCCCATTCGTCGTCGCCGCACAGCGCGGCGAGCGCCTTGCGGAGGTCGCCGGGCGGCAGGACACCTAGCTCGTCGCGGAGGCGTCCGCTGGAGCCCCCGTCGTCGGCGACGGTGACCACCGCGGTCAGGTCACCGGTGATCCGGCGCAGCGCGGCGAGCGAGGCCGACAGGCCCCGCCCGCCGCCGAGCGCGACGACCTTGGGCTGCGCGCCGCGTCTGAAAGTCGTACGGCCCGTGGTCCGGCCCGTACGCTCCGGGACCAGCTGCCGTACCCGCCGCAGCCGTGAGGTTCGTCCGCTCGTCACTCGCGCCCCATGTCGCGGTGGACGACGACGGTCTCCACGCCTTCGGCGGCGAGGCGGGCAGCAAGCTTCTCGGACATGGCGACGCTGCGGTGCTTGCCGCCGGTGCAGCCGACGGCGACGGTCACATAGCGCTTGCCCTCGCGGCGGTAGCCGGTGGCGATCAGCTGGAGCAGCTCGGCGTAGCGGTCCAGGAACTCCTTCGCGCCCGGCTGGTTGAAGACATAGCTCGCCACCTCGGTGTGCAGTCCGGTGAAGGGGCGCAGCTCGGGGACCCAGTGCGGGTTCGGCAGGAAGCGGCAGTCCACCACCAGGTCGGCGTCGACGGGCAGGCCGTACTTGTAGCCGAAGGACATGACGGTGGCGCGCAGCTCGGGCTCCTCCTCGCCCGCGAACTGGGCGTCCAGCTTGGCGCGCAGCTCATGGACGTTGAGGCTGGAGGTGTCGATCACCAGGTCGGCGTCGCCGCGCAGCTCGCGCAGCAGATCGCGCTCCGCGGCGATGCCGTCGACGATCCGCCCCGAGCCCTGCAGCGGGTGTGGGCGCCGTACCGACTCGAAGCGGCGGACCAGCGAGTCGTCGGAGGCTTCCAGGAAGATCACCCGGCGCTTGACGTTCTTGGCGTCCAGGGCGGAGAGCGACTCGCGCAGGTTGTCGAAGAAGCGGCGGCCCCGGACGTCGACGACGACGGCGATCCGGGCCACAGTGCCCTGCGAGCGGGCGCCGAGGTCCACCATCGTGGGGATCAGGGCGGGCGGCAGATTGTCGACCACGAACCAGCCGAGGTCCTCCAGGCACTTGGCCGCGGTGCTGCGCCCCGCGCCGGACATACCGGAGATGATCACCAACTCGGGGATGGCGGGCGCCTCCGCGCCGCCCTCCGCCGTCGTGCCCGTACTCACCTGTGCTCCGTCTCCGTCGATCCCGGTCATCCCTCTCGCCCCCGTTCCGATGAGGACACCGCGCTTGCGGCCTCATCTTCAATGATCTCTCCTGTCGCGGTGTTCACCGCCGGGGCGGCGGGCGCCGCCCCCGCGAGGGCCGCCGCGACGGTCTCGGCCGTCTTCCGGCCGATGCCGGGCACCTCGCAGATCTGGTCGATGGTGGCGGCCCGCAGCCGCTTGAGCGAACCGAAGTGCTTGAGCAGCGCCTGGCGGCGGCTCTCGCCGAGGCCGGGGACCGTGTCGAGTGGCCCGGCGCGCATCGACTTGCTGCGTTTGCTGCGCTGGTACGTGATCGCGAACCGGTGGGCCTCGTCGCGGATGCGCTGCAGGAGGTAGAGCCCTTCGCTGCTGCGCGGCAGCACGACGGGGTCGTCCTCGTTCGGCAGCCAGACCTCCTCGAGGCGCTTGGCCAGGCCGCAGACGGCCACGTCGTCGATGCCGAGCTCGTCCAGGGCCCGCCGGGCGGCGGCGACCTGCGGCTGCCCGCCGTCCACGACCACGAGCTGCGGCGGGTAGGCGAAGCGGCGTGGGCGGCCGGTCTCGGGGTCGACGGGACCGCCGGGCGGGGCGTCGGCGTCGACCTCGCCGCCGGCCTCCTCGTCCCACTCGCCGGTCTTCTGCTTCTCCAGCACGTAGCGGCGGAAGCGGCGTGCGATGACCTCGTGCATCGACCGCACGTCGTCCTGCCCCGCACCGTGCCAGATCTGCGCGTCTCCGACCCGGCCTTTGATCTGGAAGCGGCGGTACTCGCTCTTCCGGGCCAGGCCGTCCTCGAAGACCACCATCGAGGCCACCACGTCGTCCCCCTGGAGGTGGGAGATGTCGAAGCACTCGATGCGCAGTGGCGCGGAGTCCAGCTCCAGGGCCTTGGTGATCTCCTCCAGGGCCCGCGAGCGGGTGGTCAGATCGGAGGCGCGCTTGGTCTTGTGCAGTACGAGCGCCTGCTGGGCATTGCGCTCCACGGTCGCCATCAGGTCCTTCTTGTCGCCGCGCTGGGGAATGCGGAGGCTGACGTTCGAGCCGCGGTGTCCGGCCAGCCACTGGGCGATCGGCTCGACCGGGTCGGGCAGGGCGGGGACCAGGACCTCGCGGGGGACGCCCTCGCCGCTCTCCTCGCCGTAGAGCTGCTGGAGCGCGTGCTCGACGAGTCCGGCGGTGCTGACGGCCTCGACCTTGTCGGTGACCCAGCCGCGCTGGCCGCGTACCCGGCCTCCGCGGACGTGGAAGATCTGGACGGCGGCCTCCAGCTCGTCCTCGGCGACCGCGATCAGATCGGCGTCGGTGGCGTCGGCCAGGACGACCGCGTTCTTCTCCATGGCGCGGCGCAGCGCCTCTATGTCGTCGCGAAGCCGGGCCGCCTTCTCGTACTCCATGGTGTCCGCGGCGTCCCGCATCTGCTGCTCCAGGCGGCGCAGATACGTTCCGGTGCGGCCTGCCATGAAGTCGCAGAACTCCTCGGCGAGTTCGCGGTGCTCCTCGGGCGTGACGCGGCCGACGCAGGGCGCGGAGCACTTGCCGATGTAGCCGAGCAGACAGGGGCGGCCGATCTGCGCGGAGCGCTTGAAGACGCCGGCGGAGCAGGTCCGCACGGGGAAGACCCGGAGCATCAGGTCGACGGTCTCGCGGATGGCCCAGGCGTGGGCGTACGGGCCGAAGTAGCGCACACCCTTCCGCTTGGGGCCGCGCATCACCTGGACGCGGGGGAATTCCTCGTTCAGGGTGACGGCGAGGGACGGGTAGCTCTTGTCGTCGCGGTACTTGACGTTGAAGCGCGGGTCGAACTCCTTGATCCAGGAGTATTCGAGCTGCAGCGCCTCGACCTCGGTGGATACGACGGTCCACTCGACGGAGGCCGCGGTGGTGACCATGGTGCGAGTGCGCGTATGCAGCCCGGAGAGGTCCTGGAAGTACGAGGAGAGCCGCTGGCGCAGGCTCTTCGCCTTCCCGACGTAGATCACCCGGCGATGCTCGTCGCGGAACTTGTAGACCCCCGGCGAGTCGGGGATCTGTCCCGGCTTGGGTCGGTAGCTGCTGGGGTCTGCCATGCCCCTCACCCTACTGGCGCGGGATGACAGTTCGGGGTGCGGTGGCATGGCCGCGGGTATGCGCTGTCGCCTGCGGCGGGCTCGGCCGAGGGAACCCCCGCTGTGGTCGGCGGTGCGGTCGGCGGTGACCGCGCACGGCGCGCTCACCGGGTACGGAATCGCTCACCGGGCGCGGAATGGTTCGCGACAACCGCCCCGGCCCGTACGAGCGGTGCGGCCCATACGAGCGGTGCGGCCCGTACGAGCGGTGGGTGGAGAGCCCGTGCGGTGGTGGTGGGGCTGTGGGAGCGCCCGGACACCCGGCCCGGGGGCGGGCGGGCTCCGCACGGTCGGTCAGGCGGAGGCGGAACCGCTGCCGCTCCGGCTCAACGGCGCTTACGGCGCCGCGCAGCCACGACGCTGAGGACGATGGCCAGGCCCGCGGCCACAGCGGTGGCGGCGGACGCCGCCGACACCAGGAGCTCGTCGGCATGCTGCCGCGGCGAACCGGTTGCCGCGGCGGCCGCCCGGGGGGGGGGGGCGGCGGCGGGGGGGGGCCCCCCCTTCTCGTATCGAAGACGACTGCTGCGCTACGCGCTCTTCTCGTGGCGTTCGTCCTTGCCGAGTCCTCGCGGCTCGCGCGGGACCAGCGTCGGGTTCACGTTGGAGTGCACGACCTCCTCGGTGATGACGACCCGCGCGACATCCGCCCGCGACGGCACCTCGTACATCACCGACATCAGGACCTCTTCCATGATGGCGCGCAGGCCCCGCGCACCGGTCCCGCGCAGGATCGCCTGATCGGCGATGGCCTCGAGCGCCGAGCGGTCGAACTCCAGCTCCACACCGTCGAGTTCGAAGAGCCGCTGGTACTGCTTGACGAGCGCGTTGCGCGGCTCGACAAGGATCTGGAGCAGCGCCTCGCGGTCGAGGTTGTGGACGCTGGTGATGACCGGGAGCCGGCCGATGAACTCCGGGATCATCCCGAACTTCACCAGGTCCTCCGGCATGACCTCGCGGAAGTGGTCGGAGGAGTCGATCTCGCGCTTGGAGCGGATGGTCGCGCCGAAGCCGATGCCCTTCGCGCCCGCCCGCGACTCGATGATCTTCTCCAGTCCTGCGAACGCACCGCCCACGATGAACAGCACGTTCGTCGTGTCGATCTGGATGAATTCCTGATGCGGATGCTTTCGGCCACCCTGCGGCGGAACGGAGGCGGTCGTGCCCTCCAGGATCTTCAACAGGGCCTGCTGGACGCCCTCGCCGGAGACATCGCGCGTGATCGACGGGTTCTCGCTCTTGCGGGCGACCTTGTCGATCTCGTCGATGTAGATGATGCCGGTCTCGGCCTTCTTGACGTCGTAGTCGGCGGCCTGGATCAGCTTCAGCAGGATGTTCTCCACGTCCTCGCCGACGTAGCCCGCTTCGGTGAGTGCGGTGGCATCGGCAATGGCGAAGGGGACGTTGAGCATCCGGGCGAGGGTCTGCGCCAGCAGGGTCTTGCCGGAGCCCGTGGGGCCGAGCAGCAGGATGTTGGACTTCGCCAACTCGATGCCGTCGTCACGCCCGTTCTGTCCGCTCTCGCCGGCCTGCACCCGCTTGTAGTGGTTGTAGACCGCGACCGACAGCGCCTTCTTGGCAGCCTCCTGGCCGACGACATAGCCCTCGAGGAACTCATAGATCTCGCGAGGCTTCGGGAGTTCCTCCCACCGCACCTCGGAGGTCTCGGCGAGCTCCTCCTCGATGATCTCGTTACAGAGATCGATGCACTCGTCGCAGATGTACACACCGGGACCTGCGATGAGCTTCTTCACCTGCTTCTGGCTCTTGCCGCAGAACGAGCACTTGAGCAGGTCGCCGCCGTCACCGATGCGTGCCACGAGGTGCTTCCCCTTCGCCTGGGATCTGCATCACTTGCGCAGACCCGGGTGCTTGCCTATCGACGGTACCTTGCCGGGCCCCCCGTGCGGGCCCCCCTTGGGCCGGTTCACTTGACCGGGACCGGCCCAAGGGGCGACGTACCTGACCGGAGAGGGTCAGCCCATCCCGACGGAGGTCTTGCGGGTGGACACGATCTGGTCGATCAGACCGTACTCGAGCGACTCCTCGGCAGTGAGGATCTTGTCGCGCTCGATGTCGTCGCGGATCTTCTCGATCGGCGTGGTGGAGTGCTTGGCCAGCATCTCCTCCAGCTGCGCGCGCATCCGCAGGATCTCGTTGGCCGCGATCTCCAGGTCGGAGACCTGGCCGCGGCCGGTCTCGCTGTACGGCTGGTGGATCAGGATCCTGGCGTTCGGCAGCGCCATCCGCTTGCCGGCCGTGCCGGCGGCGAGCAGCACGGCCGCGGCGGACGCCGCCTGGCCCATGCACACCGTCTGGATGTCGGGCTTGACGAACTGCATGGTGTCGTAGATCGCAGTCAGCGCGGTGAAGGAGCCGCCCGGGGAGTTGATGTAGATCGAGATGTCCCGGTCGGGGTCCATCGACTCCAGGCACAGCAGCTGCGCCATGACGTCGTTGGCCGAGGCGTCGTCGATCTGCACGCCAAGGAAGATCACGCGCTCCTCGAAGAGCTTCGCGTACGGGTCGTACTCGCGCACGCCCTGCGAGGTGCGCTCGACGAAGCGCGGCACGACGTATCGGGACTCGGCCACCGGGCCCTGGTACAGGCCGTTGCCGGGGAAGTTGTTCATGGAAGAGTTCACCGTCCTGGAGACGATCAATGGGCTGAGGTCGGCTGGAGTGGCGTGGGGAGCTGTCACGCCCCGGTGCCGCCCCCGCCCGGGATGTTCGCCGCGGCCTGGTAGACGGCGTCGATCAGGCCGTACTCCTTGGCCTCCTCGGCGGAGAACCAGCGGTCACGGTCCGAGTCCCGGGTGATCTGCTCCACGGTCTGGCCGGTGTGCAGGGCGGTCAGCTCCGCCATCCGCTTCTTGGTGTGGAGCAGTCGCTCGGCGTGGATCTTGATGTCCGAGGCTGATCCGGCCAGGCCCGCCGAGGGCTGGTGGATCAGGATCTCGGCGTTCGGCAGCGCGAAGCGCTTGCCCGGGGTGCCCGCGCTCAGCAGGAACTGACCCATCGAGGCCGCGAGGCCCATCGCGATGGTGACCACGTCGTTCTTGATGTACTGCATGGTGTCGTAGATCGCCATGCCGGCCGAGATCGAGCCGCCCGGGGAGTTGATGTAGAGGAAGATGTCCTTGTCCGGGTCAGCGGCAAGAAGGAGCAGTTGCGCCGTGATCTTGTTGGCGATGTCGTCGTCGACGGCCTGGCCGAGGAAGATGATCCTCTCCCCGAGCAGCCGGTTGTAGACCTGGTCGCCGAGGCCACCGATGGTCGGCTCGCCGGCGGCGGAAGGCATCAGATTCGTCACGTATCCACCTGCTCGTTGTTTGACGGCCGCGCGCCGTCCCAGCGTCTTTCTTGGGGCGTAGGGGCCGGTCGCACCGGCCGCTCTCCGTCGCCTTCCGGAGACTCCCCTGCCCTCGTATCTACGGACCCTAACGCGCAGGTCGGACAACGCCATCCCGCATTGAGAACTGTTCGCTGTGAGCGCAGGCTCGGGGCGGTCCGAGCCCTCGTCACGGCACGGCCGCGACCGGCTCCCCGGCCCCGAACGCGGGCGCCGCAGCGGGCCCCCGAGACGCCGGTGGGCCCGGGCGTGTGTGATCACGTCCGGGCCCACCGTACGGGCTACAGGAGAAGCGGGGCTCAGGCCTCCGACTTCTCGTCCCCGGACTCGTCCGCGGCCTTCTCGCCCTTGCCGCTCTCGTCGGAGGCCTCGACCGTCTCGGCGGTCTCGTCCTCCTCGTCCAGGTCCACGACCTCGCCGTTGGTGTCCTTGACGGTGGCGGCCTCGACGACCACCGCGAGAGCCTTGCCGCGGGCGACCTCGCCGACGAGCATCGGCACCTGGCCGCCCTCGACGACGGCCTGCGCGAACTGGTCAGGGCTCATACCGGAGGACTGCGCACGGCGCATGAGGTGCTCGGTGAGCTCCTCCTGGCCGACCGACAGCTGCTCCTTGGAGACGAGCTCGTCGAGGATGAACTGGGTCTTGATGCCCTTCTCGGCCTGCTCCCTGAGCTCGGCGTCGAACTCCTCGGCGGACTTGTCCTGGATCTTGAGGTACGCCTCGAGGTCCAGTCCCATCTGCCCGAGCTGGTGGTTCTCCAGGTTGTGCTTGCGGGTCTGGATCTCGTCCTCGAGGAGCTTCTCGGGGATCGGGACCTCGACCAGCGCGATGAGGGCGTCGAGCACCTTCTCCTGGGCCTGGGTGGCCTGCTCGTACTTCTTCGACTGCTCGAGGCGCTTGCGGCTGTCCGCCTTGACCTCTTCGAGGGTGTCGAACTCGCTCGCCAGCTGGGCGAAGTCGTCGTCGAGCTCGGGCAGCTCCCGGGCCTGTACGGCGGTGACGTCGACCTTGACCTCGGCCTCCTTGCCCTCGGCGGTACCGCCCTTGAGCTCGGTGGTGAAGGTCGCGGTGCCACCGGCCTCGAGGCCGGTCACGGCCTCGTCGATGCCCTCGAGGAGCTCGCCGGAGCCGACGGTGTAGCTGACGCCCTGAGCGACGCCGTCCTCCAGGACCTCACCGTCGACCTTGGCCTCGAGGTCGAGCGTCACGACGTCGCCCTCGGCGGCGGCGCGCTCGACCGGGGAGGTGGAGGCGAACCGCTCGCGGAGCTGCTCGACGGCCTTCTCGACCTCCTCGTCGCCGACCTCGACGGCGTCGACCTCGACCTCGATGCCGGAGTAGTCCGGGATCTCGATGGCCGGGCGGATGTCCACCTCAGCGGTGAACGACAGCAGCTCGCCGTCCTTCAGCTCGGTGATGTCGACCTCGGGCTGGCCGAGCGGGTTGAGGTCACCCTCGTTGACCGCCTCGGTGTAGAACTTCGGAAGGGCGTCGTTGACGGCCTCCTCCAGCACAGCACCGCGGCCGAACCGCTGGTCGATGACACGGGCCGGGATCTTGCCCTTGCGGAAGCCCGCCACCGTGACCTGCTGGTTGATCTTCTTGTACGCCGCGTCGAGGCTGGGCTTGAGCTCCTCGAAGGGCACCTCGACAGTGAGCCGAACCCGAGTCGGGTTCAGGGTCTCCACGGCGCTCTTCACGGTTGGGTCTCCTTGGGGGCTGACTTCTGGGGTTCTGCTGAGATTCCAGCGGATTGCGACCGGTAGACAGACACACGGGCACGCAGCTTGCATAGTAACCGCAAGCGGGATCAGCCCCACAACGCGATCTTGCTGTTCACGTGATCTTGCTGGTCGGGGTGGCCGGATTCGAACCGACGACCTTCCGCTCCCAAAGCGGACGCGCTACCAAGCTGCGCCACACCCCGCTGGTGCGACACGAAGGGTACATGCCCGGACGCGGTCCGGCTGCCGCTTTGCTGCGCGGGTGATGTGGTGTGCGTGGAGCCGCACGGACCCGCTACGATGCACTCCGTGTGCCGCAGCCCTCACGGCGTGCGGCGTACGCGGGCGTAGCTCAATGGTAGAGCCCCAGTCTTCCAAACTGGCTACGCGGGTTCGATTCCCGTCGCCCGCTCCACACGACGAAGGGCCAGGTCAGAGGGATTCTTCTCGGACCTGGCCCGTTGTCTTTCCCGTTGTCTTTCCCGGGGCGGTATCAGCATCAGCACTTCCCGCCCCTTGGTGCCGCCTCCGGTGCCGCCTCCTCGTTCGCGATCACTCCGCACACGAAGTTCAATCCGTGCACGGAGAAGGGCGACCCCGGCAGGGACCGCCCTTCTCCGAACCTTGGTGACCGTGCCGCGCTCAGGACTGAGGCCGCCGACCGTGGTTGGCGGCGTTCTTACGACGAGCCTTCTTCTTGCGGCGCCGCTTCGAGGACATACCGCTTCCTCCCTCTTCGGTGCTTTCACGGGATTCACACCACTTCATTGGCATCCCGCTCGGTGATCACGTGGGCGCGTACCCAGCCCCGCCCCTCGGGACACCACTCTTTTCAGGGCGGTGAGGCGGGTGGCTAAGGTGCCCGGCATGGAGATCTGGGTCAACCCCGCGTGTTCGAAGTGCCGGTCCGCCGTACACCTCCTCGACGAGGAGGGCGCCGAGTACACCGTCCGGCGCTATCTGGACGACCCTCCGAGCACGGACGAGCTGCGTGCGGTCCTGGACCGGCTGGGGCTGGAGCCGTGGGACATCGCCCGTACCCAGGAGGCCGAGGCCGAGGAGCTCGGGCTGCGCGCCTGGCCGCGCGAGCCGGCGGAGCGCGAGCGGTGGATCGGGGCACTCGCGGCACACCCGCGGCTGATCCAGCGGCCGATCATCACGGCGGACGACGGCACGGCGTCGGTCGCGCGGACCGAGGACGCCGTACGGGACGCGCTCGCGCGCCGAAGCAGCCCCAGCGGCAGTTAGAGCAGCCGGTGAGCAGCTGAGCCGGGACCGTCGACCGGTCCCGGCTCAGAAACTGATCTGGCTGATCGTCTCGGATATCGAGTTCATGAACCGGTTGATCGACGGGGCCATCTCGGTCGAGGCCAGGAAGAAGCCGAACAGCGCCGCCACGATGGCGGGCCCGGCCTTGATCGAACCCCCGCGGATCATCACCACCAGGATGATCGCCAACAGCACCACCACAGACAGCGAAATGGCCACAACGGTCACACCCTCGGTCGGAACGGTTCACCGGCCAGGGGAGCATGCCCCGCACTCCCCCGTTTGGACCATGGTGCCACCAACCCGTTACCCATCGGCCCCGGGTGACACATCATCGGTCAACTGTTCAAGCCATCCTGGCACGGACATCGAGCCAGGGACCGTACGGCCCGCGGACGCCCGGCGCCGCCCAGCAGACGTCCAGCAGTTGCCCGCGGGCGCCCGCCCGGGTAATTCGACGACCTCGGCGCGGAGTTAATTCGGCTGATCATTTCCGTATTCATGTTCCGGCCCTGTGATGTGACTCGCACGGGAATTGGAGAAAGACCGGCGAGCCGAGTGCCGGGATGACAAAGGGTCAATGAATCGGACATTTCACCTGGGCCTCCTGCGGGGCATATGCACCATTTAAGCAGGATGAGCCATGACAGAACGGGCACTTGATCTCATCGCGCCCAACCAGCCGACCACCCCGTTTACTTCATGTGAACCGGGTAGACGTTTGATTCGTAGAAGTGGTGCATGAAGGTTTTACGGATTCCGCCTTCCGACGCTATGGTGCCTCAGATGTTCCACGCTGCCATGACCCCCGCACACGCAGTGGGGTCCAGGATCGTCTCGCCCAGTTCATGGTGGGAGGGCCTGTGACGAACACGTTGCGCCCGCACGGCTATCAGCGGTCCCCGCTCCCCCCGGCTCGGGAAGCGACGGCCACCGACACCGGTCCGCGTTCCGCAGACGGCGACGCCGCGGACCGCCGTACACGCTCCACCGCCACGGCCGGACCCGAGAAGCTGAAGCAGCGCGACTCCTTCTTCGACAACGCCAAATACCTCGCCATCGTGCTGGTCGCCTGTGGCCACGGCTGGGAGCCGCTCACCGACGGCAGCCGGACCGCCGAAGCGCTCTACATGGTCGTGTACGGCTTCCACATGCCGGCGTTCATCCTCATTTCCGGCTACTTCTCGCGCAGCTTCGACATGCGGCCGGACCGGCTCAAGCGCCTGGTGACCGGAATCGCCGTGCCGTACGTCCTGTTCGAGGTCACGTACAGCATCTTCAAACGGTACGCGGACGACGATCCGGGGCATCCGATCAGCCTGCTCGATCCCTGGTACCTGACGTGGTTCCTGGCCGCGCTCTTCATCTGGCGGCTGACCACTCCGCTGTGGAAGCTCGTCCGCTGGCCGATACCGCTCTCGCTGGCGATCGCCGCGCTCGCCTCGGTCTCCCCGGACATCGGCGACGACCTCGACCTGCAGCGCGTACTGCAGTTCCTGCCGTTCTTCGTGGCCGGACTGTTCATGAAGCCGGAGCACTTCCAGATGGTGCGGCGCCGTGAGGTCCGGATCCTCTCCGTGCCGATCTTCGCCGTCGCGAGCGTCGTGGCCTACTGGGCGGCGCCCAGGATGTCCTCGGCGTGGTTCTACCACCGCGACAGCGCCCAGGAGCTGACCGGCCCCTGGTGGAGCGGGATCGTGATGACTCTCGCCCTCTTCGGCTGTTCGATGGTGCTCGTCGCCTGCTTCTTCGCGTGGGTGCCCAGGCGGAGGATGTGGTTCACGATCCTCGGCGCCGGAACACTGTACGGCTACCTGCTGCACGGATTCCTCGCCAAGGGCTCCCGCTTCTGGGGCTGGTTCGACACCTACGACTGGGTGAATACGCCGGCGGGGGCGATCGCTGTCACCCTCTTCGCGGCCTCTCTGGTGACGGTGCTGTGCACGCCACCGGTACAGCGGATGTTCCGCTTCGCCATGGAGCCGAAGATGGAGTGGGCCTTCAAGAAGGACGCGGCGGAACTGGCCCGCGACCGCAAGAAGGCACCGACCGGCTGAACCACCCGGCTCGCTCGACGCACACGTACGGCCCCGGAGCGAGCTCCGGGGCCGTACGTCGTAGAGGGCCGTACGCGGTGGGTGGGGGAACCCGTCCCCGGCAGAGGCGGGCTCCGGGCGTGAAACACATCACAACACCCTCGCAGGACAGGACAGTTGGCGATCGTTTCCGTTGAGACCCGGCCACAGCGTCAGACGGATCCTGACTTCCGGGAGCGCACCATCAGTGCCATCAGAGCCGCCGGGGCGCAGAGGGCACCCGCGGCGAACCAGAGCATGTCGTACGAGCCGAAGGCATCCCGTGCCACGCCGCCGAGGAACGCCACCAGCGCGGCACCCACCTGGTGCGCGGCGCTCACCCAGCCGAAGACGATGGCACTGTCCTCGCCGTGGAACTCCCGGCACAGTGCGATCGTCGGCGGCACGGTGGCCACGTCGAGAAGCCCGAAGATGACGATGAAGGTGATCATCGACGGCTGGACGGTCGCTGCCAGCAGCAGCGGCACGGACATCAGCGAGATCCCGCGCAGCGCGTAGTACACGGCGAGCAGCCGCCTGGCGTCGAAGCGGTCGGTGAGCCAGCCCGAGGCGATCGTGCCCACCACATTGAAGACGCCGATCATCGCGAGCAGCGAGGCCGCGACCGTCACCGGCATTCCGTGGTCGTGGGCGGCAGGGGCGAAGGCGGTCCACATGACGCCGTTCGTCGAGGCGCCACAGATCGCGAAGGTGCCCGCCAGCAGCCAGAACGGGAGTGTCCCGGCCGCCTCCCGCAGCACCCGTAGCGTGCGCCGCGCGGCACCCGGCAGCGGGGCGGGCTTCGGTGTGAACTGCTCGGCCCCGTAAGCCTTCAGGCCGATGTCCGCGGGATGGTCGCGCAGTAGGAGCAGGACGAACGGCACCACGACCAGGGCAGCCAGCGCCGGTGTCACCGCCGCCGGGCGCCACGCGTAGCGGTCGACGATCCACGAGAGCAGGGGCAGGAAGACGAACTGCCCGAAGACGCCCGCCGCGGTGAGGAAGCCGGCGACCAGGCCGCGGCGGCGGGCGAACCAGCGGCCCGAGACGGTCGCGGCGAATGCCATCGCCACGGAGCCGCAGCCCAGGCCGACGAGAACGCCCCAGTAGAGGGTCAGCTGCCAGGCCTGGGTCATCACCGTGGTCAGCGCGGCGCCCGCGGCGATGGTCAGCAACGCGCCGACGACGACGCGGCGGATTCCGAGGCGGTCCATCAGCGCGGCGGCGAAGGGCGCGGTCAGCCCGTAGAGCGCCATGTTCACCGAGGCCGCGAAGCCGATCGTGCCGCGTGACCAGTGGAACTCCTGGTGCAGCGGGGAGACCAGCAGCCCCGACATGGTGGTGAAGGCGCCTGCGCTGATGATCGCGAGCGAGGCGACGGCGGCGACCCACCAGGCGCGGTGCACCCGGGGTGCGCGGACAGCGGGTGTCCCCTCCCGGGCACGGCCCGGCGGTGCACTCTCCCGGAGTGGTGCACCCTCCCGGACATGGCCCGGCGGTGCGACCATCGGCGGCGGCTGATGCTCTGGATCGGTTGTCTGCGTCACGCATACGACCCTGTGGGAGCGGCACTCGCGGGACGAGTGGCCAGATAGCCATGATGTGAAAGAATCGTGCCATGATCGCTTTCACGCACTCCGGCCGGCACCGGGTCGCGGTCCTTGTCCGCCACGGTCTGCTGCCGATGGAACTGGGCATCGTGCACCAGCTGTTCGGCCAGGCCGAGTCGGCCGCGGGCGAGCCGCTGTACGAGGTCGTGACCTGCGCCCTCGTCCCCGGTCTGGTCCGCACGGACGCCGACTTCCCCATCCACGTCGCGCACGGTCCGCAGGCCCTGGGTGAAGCCGACACCGTGATCGTCCCGGCCTCCCACGAGGACGACGAGTCGATGACCGACGGACTCCTTCCCGCCGCGCTCGCCGACGCGTTCGCACTCGTCCCACCCGGCGCCCGGATCGCCTCGATCTGCACCGGCGCCTTCGTACTGGCGGCGGCCGGACTGCTCGACGGCCGCCGGGCGACGACGCACTGGAAGTCCTCCGAACACTTCCGGGAGTTGTACCCGGCCGTCGATCTCGATCCGGACGTCCTCTACGCCGACGAGGGCGACGTCCTCACCTCGGCCGGCGAAGCCGCCGGTATCGACCTGTGCCTCCACATGATCCGGGGCGATCACGGCGCGGCGGTCGCGGGCGATGTCGCACGCCGGACGGTCGTCCCGCCGCACCGCGAGGGCGGGCAGGCCCAGTTCATCCAACGGCCCGTCGCCGAGCCGCGGTCCTCCTCCACCGGCACGGCCCGCGCTTGGGCGCTGGCACATCTCGACCGGCCGCTCTCCCTGCGCGAGTTGGCGGCGCAGGAGTCGATGAGCCTGCGGACCTTCTCGCGGCGGTTCCGGGAGGAGGTCGGGATCACCCCGGTGCAGTGGCTGACCCAGCGGCGTATCGAACGCGCCCTGCAACTGCTGGAGAAGACCGACCACCCGGTGGACCGGATCGCGGCGGACGCGGGCTTCGGTACGGCGGCCTCACTGCGGCAGCATCTGCAGACGGCGCTCGGCGTCTCGCCGAGTGCCTACCGTAGTGCGTTCCGCGGCCCTGGTGCGCAGGGCGGGAGCGATTCGGCGCAGGGCGGGAGCGATTCGGCTCGGGGCCCGCGGAATCCGCCTCGTCCGCGCGCCGGGAGCCGCGCCGTGGCCGGGGCCGGGGCCGGTCGCCGGAGCACTACTCCCGGCAGATGAGCAGCAGCGCACGGTCGTCGTTGACGTCCTTGGCGACCGCCTCGATCAGATGCCAGGCCGCGCCCACGAAGCCGGAGGCGACATAGCGGTCGGCCTCGCCCGTGAGCCGGTCCATGCCGTCGGTCAACTCCCGCTCGGAGGACTCGACCAGCCCGTCCGTGAACAGCATCAGCACGTCGCCGGGGCGCAGCGTGCCCTTCGTCGGGTCGAACTGCGCGCCGTCGTACACCCCGAGCAGGGGTCCCTCCGCGGCCTTCTCCTCCCACCGTCCCGTCCCCGCGCTCAGCTGGAGAGCCGGGAGATGTCCGGCGGACAGCAGTTCGTAGTCGCCGCTGTCCAGGTCGAGGGCGAGGTGGACGGACGTCGCGAAGCCCTCGTCCCAGTCCTGGCGGAGCAGATAGCCGTTGGCGGCGCGGAGGAACTCGTGCGGCGGCAGGGAGCCGAGCAGCCCGCCGAAGGCGCCGGAGAGGAGCAGCGCGCGGGAAGCCGCGTCCATGCCCTTGCCGGAGACGTCGGTGAGGACGACCTCGAGCGTCCTGCCGCCGTTCGTGCGGGCCGCGACGACGAAGTCGCCCGAGAAGGACTGCCCGCCCGCGGGGCGGAGCGCCATTTCCCGGTGCCAGCCAATCGGCAGCCTGGGCAGCTTGCTCTGCACCCGGATCCGCTCGCGCAGGTCGAAGAGCATGGTGCCGCCGCGACGCCACGGCACCCCTACGCGGCTGCGGAACTGAGCGATGATCAGTCCCACGAAGCCGACCACACCGACCAACAGGATCGTGCCCGGGGTGACCCGCGAGGTCCCTTGGCTGTACGGGCCGAGCACGGCCGCCTCGGTGATCAGGGCCGCGGCCGATGCGCCGTACAGCATCAGCAGGCTGGCGGGCCGCAGCAGCAGTCCGCCGAGGATGACGGGGAGTACGAGTGCGGCGGGCGGACACCAGTCGGGCGTGCCGATCGTCGCCGCGGCGATGGCCGGGACGGCGAGCAGCAGGGCGACCAGGGCGAGCCAGTCGGAGGCGTCGCCGCGGAAGTAATCGACCCCGGCTTTGCGCATGCCGATGCGGGCCCGGTGCGACCTCTTTCGCATCCGGGCCGTGACGGTCTCTGCTCCCGCGGCGCGTGCCATTGCACCGGGACCCTATCCACCCGTTCAGCGGCGCGTCGATTCACGGCACGCCGGGCGTCCCTCGCATCCGGCCACCGGCCCGACGAGTGCGGACATCCGTACGAGAAATACGCTCGCATGGACGGGAACGCGCTGATAGGGATTGCTCATGACGACGGAGTTGCGCGTTCTGCGGCCGGCTGAGTGGGACGAGTGGTTCGGCAGGCTGGAACTGGCCTTCGGCGGGGTGAGCGAGGCCCCGGAGGGGCGTGAGCTTTGGCGCGATCTCACCGAAGTGGAGCGCTCGATCGGCGCCTGGGACGGTGACGATTGCGTCGGCACGGCCGGGGCCTTCAGTTTTCGGCTGTCCGTGCCGGGCGGTGCGCTGGTGCCTGTGGCCGGGGTCACGATGGTCAGCGTGCTGGCGACGCACCGGCGGCGGGGCGTGCTGCGTTCGATGATGCGGCGGCAGCTGGACGATGTGCGCACTCGGGGCGAGCCGCTCGCCGTACTGACCGCCTCGGAGCCGGAGATCTACGGGCGGTTCGGTTACGGCGCCGCCACCGAGCAACTCGTCGCGGAGGTCGACACAAGTCGGGTCCGGCTGACGGTTCCGGACGGCACGGATGACGTACGGCTCCGGCTCGCCGCACCCGAGGACGTCCGCGACGCGTGTGAGGCGGTCTATGCCCGGCGCGTGACCGCCCGCCCCGGAATGCTCGCCAGGCTCCCCCGCTGGGAGCGGCTGCCGGTGCTCGACCCCGCGAGCGAGCGGGCGGGTGCCTCGCCGCTGCAGTGCGTGCTCGCCGAGCGGGACGGGGAGACCGTCGGCTTCGCGCTGTACGCGATCAAACCGGAGTGGGAGCCGGCCGGGCCGAAGGGCACGGTCGTGCTGCGCGACATCGAGGCGCTCGACCCGGCGGCATACGCCGCGCTGTGGCGGTTCCTCTTCGACCTCGACCTGACCTCGACGATCGAAACGCGCAACAGGCCGGTCGACGACCCGGTGCTGCACCTGGTCTCCGACCCGCGACGCTGCCGGATCAGCGTCCGGGACTCGCTGTACGCGCGGCTGGTGGATGTGGGCGCGGCGCTGGAGGCCCGTACGTACGCGACACCGGTGGAGGTGGTGTTCGAGGTCACGGACGCCTTCTGCCCATGGAACGAGGGCCGGTGGCGGCTGACCGGTGACACCAAGGGCGCTTCCTGCCGGCGTACGGAGGACGCCGCCGACCTGGAGCTTTCCGTACGGGAGCTGGGCGCGGCCTACTTGGGCGGGACAGCGCTGTCGGCGCTGGCGGCCGCGGGCCGGGTGCGGGAGCTGCGGCAGGGCACGCTGACGGAGGCATCGGTGGCGTTCCGCAGTGATGTCGCCCCCTGGCTGCCACACGGCTTCTGACGGCGGGATTTCCCGGGCAGGCCTAGGCCCGCTGGCAGGACGGGCACCAGAAGAGATTGCGGGCGGCGAGGCCGGCGGTGCGGACCTCGCCGCCACAGATGTGGCAGGGCTGGTGAGCCCTGCGGTAGACGTAGACCTCGCCGCCGTGGTCGTCGTCCCGCGGCGGGCGGCCCATCGCCTCGGGCGTGTGCTCGGGGCGGACGGTGTCGATCCGGTTGTTCCGTACGCCCTCACGCATCAGGGCGGCCAGGTCGGACCAGACCGCGTCCCACTCCGAGCGGGTCAGGTCCTTGCCCGCGCGGTACGGGTCGATGCCGTGCCGGAAAAGGACCTCGGCGCGGTAGACGTTGCCGACGCCCGCCACGACCTTCTGGTCCATGAGCAGGGCGGCGACCGACGTACGGCTGCGCGAGATGCGGGCCCAGGCGGCCTCGCCGTCATCGGCACGCCGCAGCGGGTCCGGCCCCAGCCGCTCGTGTACGGCCTGCTTGCCGGCCGGGGTGATCAGCTCGCAGGTCGTCGGCCCGCGCAGATCCGCGTAGTGGTCGCCGTTGGTGGTACCGCCGACGAGCCTGAGCCGGACCTGGCCCACGGGCGCCGGCACCGGTGGCGCGCCGAAGCCGACCTTGCCGTACAGGCCCAGGTGGATGTGGACCCAGCCCACGGCCTCGAAGCCGAGGAACAGGTGCTTGCCGTGGGCTTCGGCACCGCTCAACACCCGGCCGTCCAGCAGGGCCGCGGCATCGGTGAACCTGCCCTGCGGGCTGCTGACCCGGACCTGGCGGCCGGCGAAACGCTCCAGGCAGTCCGCCGCGAGGCGATGGATCGTATGCCCCTCGGGCACGGGTTCTCCTCCGGAGTGGGTGGCAGCCGGCCGTCCGGCGCTGCCGCCGGGCGAGTACGGCCGCCAGGCGCTTCGCGAGCCGGGATCGCCGCCGCAACCGCCGCGTGGACCCAGCGGGGCTGTGGGGCCCGCAGAGCCGCCGCGCGATACCCGCCCGGCTACCCGGGCGGGGTCCGGCGCAGCCCTGCCGCCGCCGGTGGCAGGCTACGGCTGCGGGTGGTGGGTGGGGATCGGCGGGAGCTCACCCGTCGTCTCGTACGCGCTGAGCATCTCGATGCGGCGGGTGTGCCGCTCCTCGCCCGAGTAGGGGGTGCTCAGGAAGGCCTCGACGAACCGCGTCGCCTCGTCCTGGGTGTGCATCCGCCCGCCGATGCTGATCACGTTGGCGTCGTTGTGCTCGCGGCCGAGGGTGGCCGTCTGCTCACTCCACGCCAGCGCGGCACGTACGCCCTTGACCTTGTTGGCGGCGATCTGCTCACCGTTTCCGGAGCCGCCGATCACGATGCCGAGGCTCTCGGGGTCGGCCGCGGTCCTCTCGGCCGCGCGCAGACAGAACGGCGGATAGTCGTCCTGGGCGTCGTAGATGTGCGGGCCACAGTCGACGGGCTCGTGGCCATGGGCCTTCAGCCACTCGACGAGGTGGTTCTTGAGTTCGAAACCGGCATGATCAGAGCCGAGGTACACGCGCATGGTCCGAGTGTGGCATGCCCCTGCTCGGGTAGTCGTCCCGGGTGCTGTGCGCACATCTCAAGGGAAGCTCAAATACAACGATCCGGAATCAAAGGTTTTCCTTCTCCTTCTCCTGCGATTCACTGGCCGGGCTCGTGAACCGAGAGCTAAGGATCGTGCATATGAGCGCGCAACCGACGACCACAACAGTGGCCGCCACCCCCGGGGCCCCCGGCCCCGGCGAGTCACCCGACGACGGCCTCAAGGCCGGACTGAAGAACCGCCACCTCTCCATGATCGCGATCGGCGGCGTCATCGGCGCCGGGCTGTTCGTCGGCTCCGCGTCCGGCATCGCCGCCACAGGCCCCGGCATCCTGCTGTCGTACGCGCTCGTCGGCGCGATGGTGGTCTTCGTGATGCGGATGCTCGGGGAGATGGCCGCGGCCAACCCGACCTCCGGCTCCTTCTCCGCGTACGCCGACCGTGCGCTCGGCCGTTGGGCCGGGTTCTCGATCGGCTGGCTGTACTGGTTCTTCTGGGTGGTGGTGCTGGCGGTCGAAGCGACCGCGGGTGCCGTGATCCTCGAAGGGTGGATGCCGGCCGTACCGCAGTGGGCCTGGGCCCTGATCGTGATGGTCGTGCTGACCGCGACCAACCTCGCCTCGGTCAGCTCCTACGGCGAGTTCGAGTTCTGGTTCGCCGGGATCAAGGTCGTCGCCATCGCCGCCTTCGTCATCATCGGCGGTCTCGCGGTCTTCGGTCTGCTGCCCGGTTCCGACTCCGGGGCGCCCGGACTGGCGAATCTCACCGAACAGGGCGGATTCCTGCCCAACGGCGTCGGTTCGATCCTCACCGGCGTGCTGATGGTCGTCTTCTCCTTCATGGGCAGCGAGATCGTCACCCTCGCCGCCGGTGAGTCCGAGGACCCGCGGCGCGCGGTCACCAAGGCCACCAACAGCGTGATCTGGCGGATCGGCGTGTTCTACCTGGGCTCGATCTTCGTCGTCGTCGCCCTGCTCCCGTGGGACGCCAAGTCGATCGTCAAGGACGGCTCCTACGTCGCCGCGCTCAACACGATCGGTATTCCGCACGCCGGCCAGATCATGAACGTCATCGTGCTGACGGCCGTGCTCTCCTGCCTCAACTCCGGTCTCTACACCGCTTCCCGGATGGCCTTCTCGCTCGGCCGTCGCGGCGATGCGCCGGCCTCCTTCGCGCGGACGAACGCCCGCGGCGTCCCGCGGACCGCGATTCTCGCGTCGGTCGCCTTCGGCTTCGTCGCGGTGTTCTTCAACTACATCTGGAAGGACACCGTCTTCCAGTTCCTGCTGAACTCCTCGGGCGCGGTTGCGCTGTTCGTCTGGCTGGTCATCTGCCTCACCCAGCTGAGGATGCGGGGCATCATCCTGCGCGAGAGCCCGGAGAAGCTCGTCGTGCGGATGTGGCTCTTCCCCTACCTCACGTGGGCGACGGCCGGAATGATCTCGTTCGTCCTCGTCTACATGCTCACCGACGACGCCGGGCGCGATCAGGTGCTCCTGTCGACGCTGGTGGCGGTGATCGTGGTGGCCATCGGCGCGGTACGCGACCGGCGCCGCAAGAACGCAGCCGTCGCCGTCGACGCGTAACTGCCAAGTGAGAAGGGCCGGAGCCCGCACCCCCGTTCAACGGGTGCGGGGTCCGGCCCTTGCTTTTCGCGTACGGGGAACAGCACGTGCGGGGGAACAGGTCGTACGCGAAGCAGCCGCGTACGGGGAACACCGCGTACGGGAGACGAGCGAGCGCGTGTCAGCCGCGCCTGCCCGCGAGCTTCCAGGCGGCGGGCAGCGCGCCCATCGCGAGAGCGGCCTTGACCGCGTCACCGATCAGGAACGGAACGAGCCCCGCTGCGACCGCCTCACCGAACGAGAGATGCGCGGCGAGCGCCAGATACGGCACGCCGACCGCGTAGATGATGGCCGACCCGAGGACCATCGTGCCCGCGGTGCGCAGTACGCCGCGGTCGCCGCCGCGGCGGGCCAGCGCGCCGACGACGGTGGCGGCGAGCAGCATCCCGAGGACGTAGCCGAAGGAAGGAGAACCGGCGCCGTCCGCGAACCACGGCATCCCTGCCATCCCCGCGAGGGTGTAGAGCGCGAGGGAGAAGAAGCCGCGGCCGGCGCCGAGCGAGGCGCCCACCAGCAGTGCGGCGAAGGTCTGACCCGTGACAGGCACCGGGGAGCCCGGGACCGGGACGGAGAGCTGCGCGGCGAGGCCGGTGAGCGCTGCGCCACCGACGACCAGGGCGGCATCGCGCAGGCGGGCGCGGGTCACGGTGGAGGCCGGCAGCAGGTCGGCGAGGACCGTACCGGGGCGGCTGGTGACGGCGGCAGTGCTCATCAGGGGCTCCGCGGGAGAGGGTTGGACGGGTCAGGGTGACGTTAGCCCAGGAGTCAGCGCCCGATCGCCGTGCGTATGCGACAAAGGCGTGAACAGCTGCTTGGTGAGTTCCGGACAACAGCCGGTCACGGCAAGGGAGTCCCGGCATTGGCCGTTCGGGCAGGTCTCGTGAGCTCGTCACGTGGGGCTGGGTGGCCGGGACATCGCGCGGGACATGACTCTTCGGGCGTGCCGCCGGTCACACGGACTGTGCGGTCCGGCCAAAGCGGCGCGGGCCGTGCGTGGACCGAGGAGAGGCGGATACGCGCGTCCTGACGATGCGACAGCTGCGGAACGTCACGACGGCGTCCGGATACCGGTCGATTGTGGACACGATGTTGCTGTGACCGGTACGTACCTCCACACTGAGGCAGCCCGCCGACGTTCTCACGTACTGGACATATTGCCCCATGAATCGGACATCTGTGTCTTCCGCGCCCGCGCGCGACGAGGCCGACGGGACCCCGGGGAGCGACAGTCCGCTCTCCCACGGTCTCAAGCAGCGCCATCTGTCAATGATCGCCCTCGGTGGCGTGATCGGCGCCGGCCTCTTCATCGGCTCCGGCGCCGGCATCGCGGCAGCCGGACCGTCCATCGTGCTCGCGTACGCGGCCTCCGGCCTGTTGGTCCTGTTCGTGATGCGGATGCTCGGCGAGATGTCGGCGGCCAATCCGGCGTCCGGCTCCTTCTCCGTGCACGCGGAGCGGGCGATCGGACCGTGGGCGGGCTTCACGGCCGGCTGGATGTTCTGGACGCTGCTCTGTGTGGGCATCGCGGCCGAGGCGATCGGCGCGGCCGGAATCATGACCAGCTGGCTGCCCGGCACGGAGTCATGGATGTGGGTCGCCCTGTTCATGGCGCTGTTCTGCGGTACGAACCTGGCCGCGGTGAGCAACTTCGGCGAGTTCGAGTTCTGGTTCGCAGCGCTGAAGATCGCGGCGATCGCGATCTTCCTGGTGCTGGGCACGCTGGCCGTCCTGGGCGTCCTGCCGGGCACGGACGCCCCGGGCGCCACCAACCTCACCGGTGACGGCGGCTTCCTGCCGAATGGGGTGAACGGCCTCGTCGTCGGTCTGCTCGCCTCGGTGTTCGCCTACGGCGGCCTGGAGACGGTGACCATCGCGGCCGCCGAGTCCGAGGACCCGCGCAAGGGCGTCGCGAAGGCCGTACGGACCGCGATGTGGCGGATCGCCCTCTTCTACGTCGGCTCCATGCTGGTGATCGTCACGCTGATCCCGTGGGACGCCAAGTCCGTCGTGTCCGACGGCCCGTACGTCGCCGTGCTCGACTTCCTGGACATTCCGGCGGCCGGGCAGATCATGAACATCGTGGTGCTCGTCGCCCTGCTGTCCGCCATGAACGCCAACATCTACGGCGCCTCGCGCATGGCGTACTCCCTGGTCGCCCGCGGCGAGGGGCCCCGGGTCCTGGGCAAGGTGACCGGCGGCGTCCCGCGCCACGCCGTCCTCGCCTCCTCCGCCTTCGGCTTCTTCGCGGTGCTGCTGAGCTACTGGTGGCCCGAGACGGTCTTCAAGTGGCTGCTGAACATGGTCGGCGCGGCGGTGCTGGTGGTCTGGGGCTTCATCGCCGTGGCGCAGCTGCGGATGCGGCGGCGGCTGGAGCGCGAGGAGCCGGACAAGCTGACGGTGCGGATGTGGGCGTTCCCGTATCTGACGTGGGTGGCGCTGGCGGGCGTGGCCGCGGTGCTGCTGCTGATGCTGCGTGAGGGCGAAACGCGGACACAGCTGTTCTTCACGGCCGGGCTGACGGTGGTGCTGGCCGGCGTCGGGTACGTCCGGCAGCGGTCGAAGTCCCGCACCGGCTGAACGCCTTCACCACGCCGACGAGGCGGGGCGGGTCCTCCATCCGAGGGCCCGCCCCGCCTCGGTCTTTTGACCGGCGTGCCCCCGCCCTGACCTGGCGGTAGATCTTCATGCTGGTAATATGCACTTGCAAGTGAGTTGCAATAAGCGTTGTCGAAGGGCGTTGGGCATGGCCATCTACACACTTCCTGAGCTCCCGTACGACTACTCCGCGCTCGCGCCGGTCATCAGCGGGGAGATCATCGAGCTGCACCACGACAAGCACCACGCGGCGTACGTCAAGGGCGCGAACGACACCCTCGACCAGCTGGAGGAAGCCCGCGCCAAGGACCAGTGGGGCTCGATCAACGGACTCGAGAAGAACCTGGCCTTCCATCTGTCGGGGCACATCCTGCACAGCATCTACTGGCAGAACATGACCGGTGACGGCGGCGGCGAGCCGCTGGAGAAGGACGGCACCGGCGAGCTCGCCGACGCCATCGCGGAGCACTTCGGCTCCTTCGAGCGCTTCAAGGCCCAGCTCTCCAAGGCCTCGGCCACCACCCAGGGCTCCGGCTGGGGCGTGCTGGCGTACGAGCCGCTGAGCGGCCGGCTCATCGTCGAGCAGGTCTACGACCACCAGGGCAACGTCGGCCAGGGCAGCATCCCGATCCTGGTGTTCGACGCCTGGGAGCACGCCTTCTACCTGCAGTACCGCAATCAGAAAGTGGACTTCGTCGAGGCCATGTGGCGGGTCGTCAACTGGCAGGACGTGAACGACCGTTACAAGAGGGCAAAGGAGAAGGCCACCGGGCTGCTCCTCGCCCCCTGAGCCACACTCCTGGTCCCCCGTGCGCCCGGCCCCCTGGGCCTGTGCTCCGGGTCCCCCGGCTTTGGTCTGCGCTCCGGGTCCGGCTCGGCCCTGCGCTCCGGGCCCGACAGGGCCCTGTCTCCCCCAGGAGCCTCCTGCTCGCGTGATCGTCTTCTCAACCTTCACCGGCAGGCGGAAAACGGAAGGCCCCCGCACGTGAGAGTCGCGCGGGGGCCTTCCGGCTCTACGGGCCTCAGTCGAAGACCGGCCCCTGGGTACGGGTGCGCTTGATCTCGTAGAAGCCGGGCGTGGACGCGACGAGCAGCGTGCCGTCCCAGAGCCTGGCCGCGGCCTCGCCCTTCGGGGCCGGGGTGACGACCGGGCCGAAGAACGCCACCCGCCCACCGTCGGCGTCGGGCACCGCGATCACCGGGGTTCCGACGTCCTGGCCCACCAGCTCGATGCCCTCCCGGTGGGAGGCGCGCAGCTCGGTGTCGTACTCGTCCGATCCGGCGAAGTCCGCGAGGTCGGCAGGGAGCCCGGCGTCCTCCAGGGCGGCGACGACGGCCTCGTGGGTGGGGCCCTCGCCGCGGTTGTGGAAGCGGGTGCCCAGGGCGGTGTAGAGCGGGCCGAGCACCTCACTGCCGAACTTCTGCTCGGCCGCTATGGCGACGCGCACCGGGCCCCACGCGGTGGTGGCCAGCATCTCCCGGTACTCCTCCGGGAGCTCGTCGATCTTCGGCTCGTTGAGCACCGCCAGGCTCATCACATGCCAGCGGACCTCGACCGGGCGCACCTTCTCCACTTCGAGCATCCAGCGCGAGGTGATCCACGCCCAGGGGCACAGCGGGTCGAACCAGAAGTCGACGGGGGTCTTCTCGGGTGCGGTCACAGGGTCTCCTCGGGCACGCGTGGTCAGTGGGTCCTCCGGGACAAACACCGGGCGGCACCGTGGCCATTCCCGAATGCCCGCTGTCAGCGCAGCGTGACACTATGGCGATCGTCCCGGATGTGAGACAGGACGAGGCAAAGGAGCCGTCGTGCCCGGTGAGAACCTGACCCGTGACGAGGCCCGCGAGCGGGCCGGGCTGCTGTCCGTGGACGGGTACGAGGTGGCGCTGGACCTGCGCTCGGCGGTCGGAACGGGTGCGGAGGGGGGCGCGGGGACAGGTTCGGGCGCGGGCACCGGCTCAGCGGCGGGCCGCTCCGGCGAGGAGAAGCCGCGCACGTTCCGGTCGACCACCACGATCCGGTTCCGCTGCTCGGAACCGGGCGCCGCCACCTTCGCCGACCTCATCGCGCCGTCCGTGACCTCAGTGGTGCTCAACGGGCGGGAGCTGGACCCGGCGGCCGTGTTCGACGGGGCACGGATCGCGCTCGAGGGGCTCCGCGCGGAGAACGTCCTCACGGTGGACGCGCAGTGCGCGTACAGCCGGACCGGCGAGGGGCTGCACCGGTTCGCCGATCCCGAGGACGGGGAGGTCTACCTCTACACCCAGTACGAGCCGGCCGACGCCCGCCGTGTCTTCGCCAACTTCGAACAGCCGGACCTCAAGGCGCCGTTCACCTTCTCGGTGACCGCGCCCGCCGACTGGACGGTGCTGAGCAACAGCGCGGCCGAGGGCGCGCCGGAAGCCGCCGGGCCGGGGGCGCTGACCTGGCAGTTCGTACCCACGCAGCCCATCTCGACGTACATCACGGCAGTCGTCGCGGGCCCGTACCACTATGTGCGGGACCGCTACAGCCGTACGCTCGCCGACAGTTCGGTTCTGGAGATCCCGCTGGGCGCGCTCTGCCGCAGGTCGCTGGCCAAGCACTTCGACGCGGACGACATCTTCACCGTCACCAAGCAGGGCCTGGACTTCTTCCACGAACACTTCGACTACCCGTACCCGTTCGGGAAGTACGACCAGGCATTCGTGCCGGAGTACAACATCGGCGCGATGGAGAACCCGGGCTGTGTGACCTTCCGGGAGGAGTTCGTCTTCCGCAGCAAGGTCACCCGGACCAGTTACGAGCACCGGGCGAACGTCATCCTGCACGAGATGGCGCACATGTGGTTCGGCGACCTCGTCACCATGGAGTGGTGGGACGACCTGTGGCTGAAGGAGTCGTTCGCCGACTTCATGGGAGCGCTGTCGCTGGTCGAGGCGACCCGCTTCATGGACGGCTGGATCACCTTCGCCAACCGCCGCAAGGCCTGGGCCTACCGCGCCGACCAGCTGCCGTCCACCCACCCGGTCACGGCCGACATCCAGGACCTGGAGGACGCCAAGCTCAACTTCGACGGCATCACGTACGCCAAGGGCGCCTCGGTCCTCAAGCAGCTCGTCGCCTACGTCGGGCGCGACGCGTTCATGGAGGGCGCCCGGCGCTACTTCCGGCGGCACGCCTACGGGAACACCCGGCTGGAGCATCTGCTGGACGTCCTCGAGGAGACCTCGGGCCGCGATATGGCCGAGTGGTCGCAGGCCTGGCTGGAGACCGCGGGCGTCAACTCCCTCACCCCGCAGGCGACCTACGACTCCCGGGGCCGGATCATCCAGCTGGCGGTTCTCCAGGAGGCCCCTGCCTCCCACGCCACACTGCGGCCGCACCGCGTCGCGGTCGGGCTCTACCGCCGGGAGGGCGTCGAGGGCGCGCTGGTGCGGTACGCCAGGGCCGAGGCGGACGTCGCCGGGCCCCGTACGGTCGTGTCCGGGCTGGCCGGGGCCGAGCGGCCCGAGCTGATCCTGGTCAACGACGAGGACCTGACGTACTGCAAGATCCGTTTCGACGAGGTCTCGCTGGACACGCTGCGGAAGCATCTGGGCGATCTGACCGACCCGCTCGCCCGCGCCCTGTGCTGGTCCGCGCTGTGGAACCTCACCCGCGACGGGCTGATGCCCGCCCGCGACTACCTCGGCCTGGTGCAGCGCTTCGCCGGCCAGGAGAGCGACATCGGCGTGCTGCAGATGCTGCACTCCTGGGCCAAGTCGGCGCTGGTGCACTACGCCGCGCCGCAGTGGCGCGAGGAGAGCGGCCGGGAGCTCTCGGTGAGCGCACTGCGGGAGCTGCGGCTCGCGGAACCCGGCAGCGGCCACCAGCTGGCGTGGGCCCGCTTCTTCGCGCAGGTCGCCATCACCCCGGCCGATCTCCAGCTGCTGAGCGGGCTGCTGGACGGTACCGCGAGGATCGACGGCCTGGACGTGGACCAGGAGCTGCGCTGGACGTTCCTGGAGCCGCTCGCCTCGCACGGGGTCGCCGACGCCTCCGTGATCGGCGCCGAGCTGACCCGCGACGACACGGCCTCCGGCAAGCGGCACCAGGTGCGCTGCCTCGCCGCGCGGCCGTCAGCCGAGGTGAAGGCACAGGCGTGGGCCGATGTGGTCGAGTCCGACAAGCTGTCGAACGCGCTGGTCGAGGCGACGATCGCGGGCTTCGTACAGCCGAACCAGCGAGAGCTGCTCGCGCCGTACGCGCCCCGGTACTTCGCCGCGATCGAGCGGGTGTGGCAGGAGCGGTCGATCGAGATCGCCATGGCAATCGTCCGCGGTCTCTTCCCGAGCCTCCAGGATGATCCGCGGACTCTGGAGTCGGCCGAGGCCTGGCTGGACGCGCACACGGACGCGCCCTCGGCGCTGCGCCGGCTGGTCCTCGAGGCCCACGACGACCTCGCGCGGGCTCTGCGCGCACAGGAGTGCGACGCGGGGGCCCACTCGGGGGCGGCTGTCGTGTGACCTCGCCGCCCGAGGAGCTCCGGCAGGCCCGCCACCGGCACTGATGCGCCAATCGGCGGATCCTCGATCGGCGATCGAACTGCCGTACTTTAGGGCGATGATGTCCGGCTTTGTCGACGGGCCTGTAACAGCGGTTAGGAGGCGGACCCGAGGCGGGAATCGGCGGGTCATGAACTACAACACCCCGCTCTCGCCCCTCCCGGTCCGCCACCTCTCCGACGTCCAGCGAAGTATCCTGACGATTCGTCAACTACGCGAGCTGGGCGCCACCGCGGCGGACATCGCCGAGCGCATCCGCCCCGGCGGCTGCTGGCAGCAGCTGCTCCCCGGCGTCTATCTGCTGCACCCGGGCCCGCCCACCAGTGAGGAGCGGCTGCACGCGGCGCTGCTCTACGCCGGACGGCCCGTCGCATCCGGCGGACCGAGCAGCGAGGCAATGATCACCGGGCCCGCGGCGCTCGCCCTGCACCGGCTCTCCTCCGCTCCCCCGCTGCGCTCCCTCGACCGCATCGACGTGCTGGTCCCGCGCAGCCGCCGGCTGCGCTCCTCCGGACTGGTGCACATCGTCCGGGCCCATGAGCTGCCCGAAGCGCTGGAGATCACCGGGGTACCGGTCGTCCCCGTGCCGCGCGCCCTCGCCGACACCGTGGAGCAGCTCTCCGACGCCCCGGCCGTTCGCCGTCTGCTCACCGAGGCCGTACGCGGCGGCCACTGCGAACCGAACTCGGTCGTCAGGGAGTTGACCAGCGCCCGGCTGCTGTCCCGGCCGCATGTGGCCGATGTCGTGGACACACTGCTCGCGGAGGGCCGGGCGATCGCGGAGGGCCGCCTCTACGACATGGTGCGCAGCCACGGCCTGCCCGACCCGGTGTGGAACGTGGAGCTGCGGCTGCCCGGCGGCCCGGACCTCGGCGGCGTCGACGCGTACTGGCCGGACCACTCCGTTGCGCTGGAGATCGATGCCCGCACCCCCCGGCAGGACGAGAACACGGTGTGGTCGGAGGGTGCCCGCAAGCGGGAGCATCTGGAGCGGCTCGGCATCACGGTCGTGCACACCACGCCCCGGAAGCTCGATGAGGCGATGGAGCAGCAGGCGGCCGTGGTCCGTACGGCACTGATGGCCGCGGGTGACCGGGACCCGGCCGCCTATCTCGTAGTGATCCCCAGGTGACGGCTGCCACGTGGCCGTCCCGGATGACGGCCGCCTCGCGGTCGTCCCAGCCGGACAGCCGCGTCAACGGCTACCGCAGCTGCGCCGCTCGGCGCGCCGGGGCTTCGGGCCAGGGCTTCGCTCCGCCCTTCTCCGGGAGCTTGCCGCAGAACTCCGCCTCGAGGACGGCGACGCTGTCGCCCGCCCAGTCGGCGTTGAAGTTGAAGGCGGCGGAGTGCCGCCCGTCCCGGGTGGCACCTGCCATGGAACCCGAGCCGTGGATGCCTCCGCCGTGGCCCCACACCTTCACACCGCAGGACAGCTTCATCGGACTGATCCCCAGCCCGTACGCGTCGAGGCCCGGCTCGCCGGTCGGCACGGTGGTGAGCATCTCCTTCAACTGCCGGTCCGGGAGGAGCCTGCCGCGCAACAGCGAGCTGTAGAAGCGGTTGAGGTCGCCCGCGGAGGAGATCATCTCGCCGGCCGCTCCGGCGAGTGAGGGGTTGAGGTCGGTCACGTCGTGGACCGTGGCGTCCGGGGACTCGTCGTAGAGCTTGGAGTACGCCCGGCCGTGCGGGCCGGGAGGGGTCACGGACGTACCGGGGAGCGTGGTGGAGCGCAGCCCGAGCGGCCGTATGACGCGCCGCTGGATCTCGCCGGCATAGGAGCGGCCGGTGGCCTTCTCCACGATCATCCCGGCGAGGACGTAGTTGGTGTTGGAGTAGCTCCAGCCCGTGCCGGGTTCGAAGGACGGCTGGTGCCGCATCGCGATCCGCACCAGCTGCCTCGGGGTATACGTGTCGTAGCGGTGCTCGAGGAAGCCCTTGCCGAAGACCTTCTCGGTGAATCCGGGGTCCTCGGTGTAGTTGTAGATCCCGCTGGTGTGGTTGAGGAGCCCGCGGATCGTGATCCTGCTGCCGTCGTGGCCGTGTCCGTGGACCACGCCCGGCAGCCACTCTTCGACCGGATCGTCCAGGCTGAGCTTCTTCTCGGCCTCCAGCTGGAGCAGCACGGTGGCGACGAAGCTCTTGGTGATGCTGCCGATCCGGAAGCGGTCCTGCGGCAGTCGGGGGCGCTGGGTGCCGAGGTCGGCGACCCCTGAGGAGCCGGACCAGACACCGTCCGGGTCCTGGGCCCGGCCCAGCACGCCGGGGACACCGGCCTTCACATCGGCGTCCATGGCGGCCTGGGTTGCCGTATGGCCTCCGGAACCGCCCTGGCCGGGGCCCTGGCCGGGGCCCTGGCCGGTGGTAGCGGCTGCCGCCGGACCGGCGAGCGCGGTGCCTGCCACAGCGGCGGCGACCGCGACTCCCACGACCCTGCCTCGAACAGTACGTACCGACATGAATCCGTCCCTCCGCTGGCGCCGATGGCGGTGCTTCGTGAGAGACAGGACTCCAGCACCCGCCGCCACGTTGCTTCGACGCGTCCGGAGGGGACAGTAATCGGCCACCGGAGGGCGGCCGTCCGGGACACCGGCCGGACAGGGCTCAGCGGCGCTTCAGGAGCAGTTCGGTGTTGCGGTCGCCCGGTTCGCCCGCCAGAGCGCTGCGCGCGCCCGGGGCGTTGAAGGACAGCTCGCGGTAGAGCGCGGCCAGCCCGGTCTGGGAGAGGTCGGCGAAATCCGTACGGTGCGGAGCGGCCGACTCGACGAGTGTGGTGAACAGGGACAGCGTGCCGTCGCGGTTGTCCACCAGCTCGATGACGCGGGCGAGTTGGGGGAAGTCGATGTGGGAGGCGGTGGAGATCTCCCAGAAGGTGCCGTGCGGGGTGATGTCGTTCTTGTGGCTGTGGCCGTTGATCCAGGCCAGCACATTGGAGTGCCGCTCGAGCAGCGCGACCAGCTCGTCACCGCCGTGCCGCTTCTCCGTCGGACGGGCCGGGTCGGGCCGCAGGTTGGCCATCGACTTGCTGGTGTGGTGGCTGAAGACGAGGACGTGGCTGTCCTTGTGCGCCGCGAGGGTGCGCTCCAGCCAGCGGAGCTGGGCCGCGCCGAGCGAACCCTGGTAGTGGCCGCCGGAGTTCGTCGTGTCGAGGCTGATGCCGAGCACGTCGTCGGAGATCCGGAAGGAGTAGTGGAGACGGTTCGCTGCGAGGTCGGCGGCGGAGTAGCCGTGGCCGACGGGGCCCGCGCCCGTGTACTTGGGGTCGAGATGGGCCTTGAGGTACTCGCGCGGGGTGAAGGGCGCGCGGCCCGGGTCGGGGGTCACGCTGCGCATCTTGCGGGTGCGGGTGCGCAGCAGCTCCTCGTAGCGCTTGCCCTTCGGGTCCTGGCCCTTCTCGACCGCGTCCCAGAGGGCTGCGGCCTCCCCTGCGGGAAGGGTCTCCAGCTTGCGTCCGCCCACGGCGAAGTCGGCGAAGAAGCTCTTGCCGGGCGCGTAGCAGCCGCCGGGCAGACCGTCGTGGTTGCCGACGGTGGAGTACCAGGGCATCCGCAGCCCGGGGCTGTTGACCGTACGGATCGCCGCGTCCAGGAAGCCGTCGAGCCGCGGGAAGCCGAGCTGCTTGTCGGCGTCGCGGATCTCCTCGTCCGGCTGCCAGTAGAGCTTCAGACCGCTGTTCTGGACTCCCTCGTAGTGCCGCCGATCGCCCGTGTTGGGGGTGATCCGGCCGCCGCTCATCGCGGTGAGGAACCAGTCCAGCTCCGACTTGGCGTTGTTGTCGGTGTTGTCGCCGGTGGTCATGACGAAGGCCAGCGGGGAGCCGGTGACGGGGCCGCCGCGCAGTCCGTTGACCCGCTCGACCAGCGAGACGGCGCCGGCCACCGAGAGCGCCTCCTGCGGGCGGAAGGAGCTGATCAGCTCGGAGCGCAGGAACTCGGCGCGCAGCGGGTGCTGGACGTCGACCACGTGGAGGTCGGTGAACTGTACGAACGAGGCGAGGGTGGTGCGGCGGTCCTCCCGGCCTCCCTTGGCCGCCGCCAGCTCGGGGCGTACGACGCGGGGCCAGCCGGGTCCGTCGCCGAGCCGCCGGTAGCCGCCGGAACCGCGCGGGGTCGCGACGTCGAGGAGCGTGGTGCCGGTCTTCGACGGACCGACGGAGGGGGCGGTTCCGGGGTCGGCCGGAGCGCCGGGCGCCGGGCGTACGGCTCGCCGCGCCGCCAGGCGGCCGGTGGCGGGCGGCGTCGCCGCGGCAGATCCTGTGCCGGGGCCGATGGCCAGCCCGAGCCCTGCGGAGGCCGCTATCGCGCCCGCGGTGGCGAGCAGCGAACGGCGGTCGAGAGCGGAGACGACGGACCTGGTCCGGGACATGCGCGATCTCCCCGAGTGCGTGGGCGCGGGGGGTTCCCCGCTTCACTGGGGATGTTTGGCACCAGGGGTGGCCTGCGCTTTAACGACGACGAAACGACGGACGCCGATCACGGCACATGGATCATTCACGGCCGCTCGCGCCATCAACCGCTCGTGTGGTGGAGGGACAGCGCTCACCGCATGTTCATCCGGCGGGGTAGGGCCTCTCTTCACACGCCTGCGCGCGCCGGGTGTCCCGGGGGGCGGGCGGCGCCGCCGGGCGGGGGCCGCGACCCCGGTGGTCGTGCGGCGCGGCCAGGTGTCCGGAACGGCACCGGCAGCCGGTGTTCCCCCACGCCGCGGCCGCGACTCGGGGAGCACTCCCATCAGCCGGGACCCGTCGGTGAACACCGCCTCGCCCCCGCGTCGCCACTGCGCCCGTACGCCCGACGACCCCGCGTGACCACTGCTGCGGCAACTTGACAGCTTTGGACCATCTTTGGGCCCGATGGCGGTTGGCGGAAATGTGCCACGACTGTATTGCCCTTCGGGCAACTCTCCCCAAAACCCTGTCACTTACATAACAGTGAGCGGTCATCCGGTTCCGAATTCCGGACCAATTTCTGAACCAAGGATGCCGATGCCTTCATCTTCGATACCCGAGCCCGCCTCACCCGGGCACAGACGCACGGTACGTATCGCCCTCGCCGCCGGCCTGGTGGCCGCGCTCGCCGGCGCGGGACCGCTCCCCGCCCTCGCCGCGGACGGCGACCCCGCCCCGGCCCCGGTCAAGTCCGTCCAGGGCAAGCTCGGTTCGGCGGACGCGGAGCTGCTCGCCGAGGCCAGGGCCGACGGCGACAGACACGTCACGATGATGATCGTCACCGCGCCGGGCGCGACCGAGCAGGTCGCCGGGGCGCTGGACGCGGTCAAGGGCGCCTCCGTGGGCCGTACGTACGACAAGCTCGGCTATGTCCGCGCCACCGTGCCCACCGGGCGGGCCGACACGGCGATCGAGAAGGCCCAGAAGCTGAGTTCGGTGCACGGCATCGATCTGCGCCAGGAGATCGAGCTGCCGGACCCGACGCCCAAGGCCGACCGGGCCAAGGGCGCCGAGGCGGGGGGGCAGGGCTCGTACCCGGCCCCCGACAGGACGACCCCGGCGAAGAACCCGTACCAGCCCGCGTTCGAGACGGGCGCCGTCGACTTCGTGAAGGACCACCCCAAGGCCGACGGCCGGGGCATCACCATCGGCATCCTCGACTCGGGCGTGGACCTGGGCCACCCCGCGCTGCAGAAGACCACCACCGGCGAACGCAAGATCACCGACTGGGTGACGGCGACCGACCCGCTGGTGGACCAGGACGGCACCTGGCGCGCGATGATCAACCCGGTCAGCGGGCCGACCTTCACCTTCGGCGGCCGTACCTGGACCGCGCCCGCGGGCTCGTACCAGGTCAGCCGGTTCTCGGAGTCCGCCACCAGCGGCGGTGACATGGCCGGCGACCTCAACCGGGACGGCGACACCACGGACCGCTGGGGCGTTCTCTACGACCCCGCCGCCGGAACCGTCCGCGTCGACCTCGACGACGACGGCGACTTCGGCAACGACGAGGTCATGAAGCCGTACAAGGACGGCTACCGGATCGGGTACTTCGGCAAGGACAACCCGGACACGGCGGTCGCCGAGCGGATCCCCTTCGTGGTCGAGATCCGCAAGGACGTGCCCATGGACCCGCTGGGCGGTGACTGGTCCGGGAAGAAGGCCGACTTCGTCAACATCGGCGTCATCGAGTCCGAGCACGGCACCCATGTCGCGGGCATCACCGCCGCGAAGAGCCTCTTCGGCGGGAAGATGAGCGGCGCCGCGCCCGGCGCCAAGATCGTCTCCTCCCGCGCCTGCACCTGGACCGGCGGCTGCACCAACGTCGCGCTCACCGAAGGCATGATCGACCTCGTCGTCAACCGCGGCGTCGACATCGTCAATATGTCGATCGGCGGTCTGCCCGCGCTCAACGACGGCAACAACGCCCGCTCCGAGCTCTACACCCGGCTCATCGACACCTACGGCGTCCAGCTCGTCATCTCGGCCGGCAACAGCGGCCCGGGCGCCAACACCATCGGTGACCCCGGCCTCGCCGACAAGGTGCTCAGCGTCGGCGCGACCGTCTCCAAGGACACCTGGGCCGCGAACTACGGCTCCCAGGTGAAGCGGAAGTACTCGATGATGCCGTTCTCCTCCCGCGGTCCGCGCGAGGACGGCGGTTTCACCCCGACGATCTCCGCCCCCGGTGCGTCGGTCAACACCATCCAGACCTGGGTGGCCGGCCAGCCGGTCGCCGAGGCGGGCTATGAACTCCCGCCCGGCTACGGCATGCTCCAGGGCACCTCGATGGCCTCCCCGCAGGCCGCCGGCGCCTCCGCCCTGCTGCTCTCCGCCGCGAAGCAGAAGAAGATCGAGCTGTCCCCGCTGAAGCTGCGCACCGCGCTCACCGGCACCGCCGACCGGATCCCCGGCTTCCAGGCCTACGAGCAGGGCTCGGGCCTGATGAACATCGAGGACGCGTGGGACGCGATCCGCGACGGTGCGACCGCCCACGAGTACACGGTCAAGGCGCCGGTGCGGACCGCGCTCTCGGACAAGCTCAGGACGCCGGGCTCCGGCACGGGCATCTACGACCGCGAGGGCGGGCTCAAGGCCGGGCAGTCCAGGACGTACAACGTCACCGTCACCCGGACCACCGGCCCGGACCGCCCCGTCCGCCACGCCGTGAAGTGGCAGAACAACGACGGCACGTTCCGGCTGGCGCCCGCCGCGCAGCGGCAAATGTCACAGCACGACGAGATCGACCTGCCGCTGAACAAGCCGGTCACCGTGCAGGTCGCCGCCAAACCGCGGACCGCCGGATTCCACAGCGCGGTCCTGACGCTCGACGACGACAGCACCAAGGGCATCGACAAGCAGATCCTCAGCAGCGTTGTGGTCGCAAAGCCGCTGGCCAAGCCGTCGTACGCGGTCAAGTCGGCCGGGTCGGTGCAGCGCAACGGCACCACGTCGTACTTCGTGACGGTGCCCGAGGGCGCCAAGTCGCTCGAGGTCGCGATGAGCGGCCTCAAGGCCGGCAGCCAGACCCGGTTCATCGCGATCAACCCGTACGGCCTGCCGGTCGACCCGACCTCCACGCCGAACTGCTACCCGAACTACGAGAACCCGGCGAACACCTGCCGCCCCGATCTACGCTCCTACACCGACCCGATCCCCGGCGTCTGGGAGCTGGAGGTCGAGTCGCGGCGCACCTCACCGCTGCTGGACAACCCGTTCACGGTGACGGCGACCGCGCTCGGCACCACCTTCGACCCAGAGGTGCAGACCATCGCCGAGGCGAAGGTCGGCACACCGGCGCCGGTCGAGTGGAAAGTGACGAACGGCTTCGCGGCGGTCGACGGGAAGCCGCGGGGCGGCGAGCTGGGCTCCGCCAAGAAGGCCCGCCCCTCGATCAAGGACGCCGAGTCGCAGGAGACCACGGTCGTCCTCGGCGAGGGCGTCTCGCGGCTCGACGTGGCGATCGGTTCGACCTCGGACGCCAAGGCCGACCTGGACCTGAGCGTCTCGCTGAACGGCGTGGTCGTCGGGTCGGCGGCGGACGGCGACTCGGAGGAGGCCGTCAGCCTGGTCAAGCCCAAGGCCGGTACGTACACGATCACCGTGGACGGCTACTCGGTGCCCGCGGGGACGACCGAGTACGACTACGCGGACATCTACTTCGCGCCGTCGCTGGGTGAGGTGAAGGTGGACGGATCGAAGGCCGTGAAGCTGGCCAACGGCGCGTCCGCCCAGGTCGGCGCCCAGATCGTGGTGGCGGGAGCGGCGCCGGAGGGACGCGAGTTCTCCGGCACCGTCAGCCTGCTCAACGCGGCCGGCACGGTCACGGGCAGCGGCAGCGTCCGGATCGAGAAGGTCACCCCGTAACCGCCCGGAGGTGAATACGGCGGATGGGGCGGGGGCTCGTAGGAGCCGCCGCCCCATCCCCGTGGAGGCTGCCACACGTCTTTTTCCGGTCGGAAACGGACGTCGCCCCTGGGGCGTGGAAGGATGGCCGGAAAGTCCGAATGCAAGGAGATGACTGCGTGCCTGGTACGAATCTGACCCGCGAAGAGGCGCAGCAGCGGGCACGTCTGCTCACCGTGAGCTCCTACGAGGTCGAGCTCGACCTCTCCGGCGCGCAGGAGGGCGGTACGTACCGGTCGGTGACCACAGTGCGCTTCGACTCCGCCGAGGCGGGGGCGGAGACCTTCATCGACCTCGTGGCGCCGACCGTCCACGAAGTGCTGCTCAACGGCGCCTCGCTCGACCCGGCCGGGGCCTTCAAGGACTCACGGATCGCGCTGCCGTCGCTGGAGGCGGGACCCAACGAGCTCAAGGTCGTCGCCGACTGCGCCTACACCAACACCGGTGAGGGCCTGCACCGCTTCGTCGACCCCGTCGACCAGCAGGCCTACCTCTACACCCAGTTCGAGGTGCCGGACGCGCGGCGGGTGTTCGCCAGCTTCGAGCAGCCGGATCTGAAAGCGACCTTCCAGTTCACCGTGAAGGCCCCCGAGAGCTGGACGGTCATCTCCAACTCCCCGACGCCGGAGCCGGCGGACAACGTCTGGCGCTTCGAGCCGACGCCGCGCATCTCCACGTACATCACGGCGCTGATCGCCGGCCCGTACCACAGCGTGCACAGCAGCTGGGAGAGCGACGGGCGCAGCGTCCCGCTGGGCATCTACTGCCGTCCGTCGCTGGCCGAGCACCTCGACTCGGACGCGATCTTCGCGGTGACGCGGCAGGGCTTCGACTGGTTCGAGGAGAAGTTCGACTACGCCTACCCGTTCGCGAAGTACGACCAGCTGTTCGTGCCGGAGTTCAACGCAGGCGCCATGGAGAACGCGGGCGCGGTGACCTTCCGCGACCAGTACGTCTTCCGCTCGAAGGTGACGGACGCCGCGTACGAGCGGCGGGCCGAGACCATCCTCCACGAGCTGGCCCACATGTGGTTCGGCGACCTGGTGACGATGGAGTGGTGGAACGACCTGTGGCTGAACGAGTCGTTCGCCACCTACACCTCGGTCGCGTGCCAGGCGTACGCGCCCGGCAGCAAGTGGCCGCACTCCTGGACCACCTTCGCGAACTCCATGAAGACGTGGGCGTACCGGCAGGACCAGCTGCCCTCCACCCATCCGATCATGGCCGAGATCAACGACCTCGACGATGTGCTCGTCAACTTCGACGGCATCACGTACGCCAAGGGCGCGTCGGTGCTCAAGCAGCTCGTCGCGTACGTCGGCATGGACGAGTTCTTCAGCGGTGTGCAGACCTACTTCAAGCGGCACGCCTTCGGGAACACCCGGCTGACGGATCTGCTGAACGCTCTGGAGGAGACCTCCGGGCGTGATCTGAAGACCTGGTCCACGGCGTGGCTGGAGACCGCGGGCATCAACATCCTGAGGCCGGACGTCGAGGTGGACGCCTCCGGTGTCGTCACCGCCTTCGCGGTGCGGCAGGAGGCCCCGGCGCTGCCCGCCGGCGCCAAGGGGGCGCCCACGCTGCGGCCGCACCGGATCGCCATCGGGTCGTACGACCTGGGCGACGACGGCAAGCTGGTCCGTACCGGCCGGGTGGAGCTGGATGTCGACGACGCGCTGACCGAGGTCCCGGAGCTGGTGGGCAAGGCGCGTCCGGCGGTGTTCCTGCTCAACGACGACGACCTGTCCTACGCGAAGGTCCGGCTCGACGCCGACTCCCTGGCGACCGTCACCCAGCATCTGGGCGACTTCGAGGCGTCACTGCCGCGCGCGCTGTGCTGGGCCTCGGCCTGGGACATGACGCGCGACGGCGAGCTGGCCGCGCGCGACTACCTCGAGCTGGTGCTGTCGGGGATCGCGAAGGAGTCGGACATCGGTGTGGTCCAGTCGCTGCACCGCCAGGTGAAGCTGGCACTGGACCTCTACGCCGACCCGGGCTGGCGCGACAGCGGCCTGGCGAAGTGGACCGAGGCGACGCTGGAGCAGCTGCGCGCGGCACGGCCGGGCAGCGACCACCAGCTCGCGTGGGCACGGGCGTTCGCGGCCACCGCCCGTACGGACGCGCAGCTCGACCTGCTGTCCGGGCTGCTGGAGGGCTCGGAGACGATCGACGGGCTGGCCGTCGACACGGAGCTGCGCTGGACTCTGATCGAGCGGCTCGCGGCGACGGGCAGGGCGGACGAGACGGCCATCGCGGCGGAGCTGGAGCGCGACAAGACCTCGGCGGGCGAGCGCCACGCGGCCACCGCCCGGGCGGCCCGCCCCACGGCCGAGGCGAAGGCGGAGGCCTGGGCGTCGGTCGTGGAGAGCGACAAACTGCCGAACGCCGTGCAGGAGGCGGTCATCGCCGGGTTCGTCCAGACCGACCAGCGCGAGCTGCTGGCCCCGTACACCGCGAAGTACTTCGCCGCGGTGAAGGACGCCTGGGACTCGCGCAGCCACGAGATGGCGCAGCAGATCGCGATCGGCCTGTACCCGGTGATTCAGGTCTCGCAGGAGACGCTGGACGCGACGGACGCCTGGCTGGCCTCGGCCGAGCCGTCGGCGGCGCTGCGCCGGCTGGTGACGGAGTCGCGGTCGGGCGTGGAGCGCGCCCTGAAGGCCCAGGCGGCGGACGCGGCGGCGGCCGACCAGCCCTGACGGCTGGTGATCCGGCGGCCTGGGCGTCGGCTTACGGCCCGGGACTGCGGACAGCTGACGAGGCCCCCGTGATGACGCGGGGGCCTCGTACGTTCGCTGTACGCCCGTTGTACGTCCCCTTGAGACGGCGTCGCGTCACGCGCCGGGTGCCCGGTACTGCACTTTCTGCCGGGTGGCCTCGTCGATCTCCTCCGGCGTCAGGAGCACGACCGTGCTCGTGCGGGCCGCGCCGGCCGCCGACACCACGAGGCCCAGCGCTGCCGCGGAGGCGTTGCTCGGCAGCTCGACCACGAGGTAGAGGTCCTCCTCGCCGAACGCCCAGTACATCGACTCGAGCCGGCCGTCCAGGCTCTGGGCCATGCGGTCGGCGACCTCGCGCCGAGCAGTGGCGCCCTCTTTGAGCAGCCCTTTCAAGCCGTCCACGGTGTAACTGCCCTTCACGAGGTACTTCGGCATGGTTCGTTCGCCTTCCTGCGATAACCGTTCCGTAGAAGAACCGTTTTGTCCGTATAGTTCGTTCGACTCTACGGTCGCCGGATGACGAGAACAGCCGCCGAACGGCTTACGCGGGCGGGCAGCAGTGTGGCCGGGCACACGAAAGGACGCCCCTCGGCGTCGTACGGCCGGGGGCGTCCTCGATCGTCAGGTGTTACGCGGTGGGTGTCAGCCCTGGTGCTGCTTGTGGGACTTCTTCTCGCCCACCACGACGAGGCCCGCGATCACCAGGAACAGGACGATCGGCGCGGCGACGTAGAGGCCGAGCGTCTCGCCGACGCTCAGGCCCGGGCCCGGGTCGTCGCCGTCGTCGCGGGTGAGCGCGAGCGCGGGGGACGTCATGAGCAGCATCATCAGCGTCGATCCGGCAACGACAGCTCCGGCGCGCAGGGCATTCTTCTTGTCCACAGGGCAACCGTAGCCAACAGCCCCTCGCCTCGCGCGCCCGGGGTGCCCCCTATGGCCGAATGCGGGCCGCCGACCGGACCGCAGCCCCGGGGGTTGGCTCGGGTGCGGACCGAGGAGCGGCCTCCGGTGCCGGCTCGGCGGGGATCAGTTCCGCTAGTTCGGCCATCAGGGAGTGCAGCCGGGGGGAGGCCGCGAGCTGCTCCAGGGTGACCGGCTGCCCGTCGGCGCCGGCGATGGGCAGCCGCCAGTTCGGATACTCCTTCCACGTGCCGGGAAGGTTCTGCGGCCGCCGGTCCCCGACCCCGTCCGGCAGCCATACGCCGACCATCCTCGCGGGGGTCCTGGCGAGGAAGCGGTAGACCGCCTTGATCGCGCCCTCCTCGTCCTCCACACCTTCCGGCAGCAGGCCCCGCCGCCTGAGCAGCCGCAGCCACTCTCCGACTTCGACCGCGTCCTCGGCCTGCTCCTGGGCCAGTGGCCGGGTCAACAGCCCGAGCCGGTGCCGCAGTTCGACATGCTCGCCGGTGAGCCGGGCGGCGGTGCTCGGCAGATCGTGGGTGGTGGCGGTGGCGAGGCAGTCGGCCCGCCACGCCTCGGGCGGCAGCGGACGCGCCCGTCGTACGTGGACCGCGCGGGTGCTCTCCCCGGCGTTCCCGGCGGCTTCGGCGGCTGCGTCCCCGGCGTCCACAGTGTCGGGGTCGCCGGTGGTGGGGTCGCCGGTGGCGGGGTGCCCGGCGGCTGCGTCCCTGGTGGCCTCGTCCCCGGCGTCCCCGGCGTCCCCGGCGTCCCTGGCGTCCCCGGTGGCGGCGCGGGTGTCGGTGTCCCGCATGGCGTCGTTCCGGGCGTCCCGCGGGGCGGCGTCGAACGTGGCGGCGTCCCCAGCGGCGCTGTCTCTCGTAGCGGTGTCGCCGGTGGTCGCGTCCCCCGCGTCCCCGGTCGCGGCGTCTCCCCCAGCGGCGTCGCCGGTGGTCTCGTCCGCGGGGGCCCCGTCCCGAGTGGCGTCCCTGGTCTCGTCCCCGGGGTTGTCCGGCTCGGTTGCTCCCTCAGGGACAACAGCTTCCGGGTCCGCGAGGAGACCGTCGTAGTCACGCTCGAACCACAGCACCGAGGTGCCCAGGACTCCGCGCCCGGCGAGCGCGTCCCGTACCCCCGGTTCCACCGTGCCCAGGTCCTCCCCTATGACGACCGCGCCCGCCCGGTGCGCCTCCAGGGCCAGCACGCCGAGCATCGCCTCCGCGTCGTATCTGACGTACGTGCCCTGCGTCGGCTCGCACCCCTCCGGCACCCACCAGAGCCGGAACAGGCCCATCACATGGTCGATGCGCAGCGCCCCCGCATGCCTCAGCAGGCCGCGCAGCAGATCGCGGTACGGGGCGTGGCCGGAGGCGGCGAGGGTGTCGGGGCGCCACGGCGGCAGACCCCAGTCCTGGCCGCGGGAGTTGAAGGCGTCCGGGGGCGCGCCGACCGACATGCCGGCGGCGAAGGCGTCCTGCTGGGCCCAGGCGTCGGCGCCGCCGGGGTGCACCCCGACCGCGAGGTCGTGGACCATCCCGATGCCCATCCCCGCGTCGCGTGCGGTCCGTTGGGCGTCCGCGAGCTGGCCGTCGGTCAGCCAGGCGAGCCGGCAGTGGAAGTCGACGCGGTCGAGGAGTGCACTGCGGGCCCGTTCCGTCCGGGCCGAGCGCGGGTCGCGCAGACCGCTGGGCCAGGTGTGCCAGTCCGGGCCGTGCACCTCGGCGAAGGCGCACCAGGTGGCGTGGTCGTCGAGCGCCTGGCCCTGCTCGGCGAGGAAGTCGCAGTACGCGGCGCGGCGGCCGGGGCTGAGCGGCACCGCGCGCACCAGTTCCAGGGCTTCACGCTTGAGCCGCCACACGGCGTCCCGGTCGATCAGGGCGCCCTTGTTGAGGACGGAGTCCCGCAACCCGGCTGCCCGGTGGAGGAGTTCGGCGGCCCTCTCGCGCGCGGGGCCGGTGAGATGCGCGTACTCGGGCACGTCTTCGACCCGTAGATGCACGGGGTCGGGAAAGCGGCGCGAGGACGGGCGGTAGGGGGAGGGATCGGTCGGGGCGCTGCCGTCCCCGGGTACCGCCGCGTGCAGCGGGTTGAGCTGGACGAATCCGGCGCCGAGCGACCGGCCCGACCAGGCGGCGAGATCGGCCAGGTCTCCGAGGTCGCCCATCCCCCAGGAGCGGGCGGAGAGAAGGGAGTAGAGCTGCACGAGGAAGCCGAAAGTGCGGCCCCGGGGCGCGGGCATCCGGTCGGGGGTGACGATCAGGGCGGCGCGGGCGGAGCGCCCGTCAGGGGTATGGGCGCGTAAGACGTACGTCCCGAGGGGGAGTTGGCCCGCTGCCGCCGCTCCCGTGCCTAAGGCCGACGCCCCCCTGGCGTTCCCCCGGAAGAATGCGGAGCCGTCCCACGGCAGGCTTTCGCCCTGCTCCGTCTCGACGTACAGCACGGTGCCCTCCGGGAGGGCGGCTGCCGGAGCCGGCGGATGGCGCGGGGCGGTGGAGGACGCGGCATCACGCGCGCGTGCGGACGGAGCGGCGGCGGCCACCCGCAGCACCACCGTGGCGGGCAGCAGGCGGTTCGCAGCGTCGTGCCGGTGGGCGCCGAGGGCTGCACGCACGGCCTGCGGCGTGGACGCGTCCACGCCCAGCGCGGCGAGCACGGCGACGACGGTGTCCTCGGGGACGTCGGCCCTGTGCCCCGGGGAGGGCTCGTACGAGGTGGCGACACCGCGCAGTGCGGCGAGCCGCGCTCGGCCCATCTAGACCTCCATGCACTCCGTGCCCGCACCCATGGCGGTGGCGGTCGGCTCGCTGGTCAGCGGAAGTTCTGCGGCGAGAGGTGTCTCGCTGGTGAGGGGGGCTGTGTCGGCCAGCGGCGGCTCGCTGGTGAGCGGCGGTTCGGCCCACTCACTGGAGCTGGCGCCGTCCAGGCCGCAGTCGGGGTCGGACAGTCCGTCCAGGTCGAGCGGGTTCAAGGTGGCGTCCATAGGGTGTGCGGAGCCTACGGGCTCCCCGGGTTTGGAGAGAGCGGACAGGAGCAGCTGAGCGGGCGCGGCCACGGTGGTCTCCATCGGTCGACTGGGTGGGTCATATGCAGCCTTACCCAAACGGCGGGACGGCAGGCGTAAACAGATCAGGAACGTGGGTCACGTCACAATCGCTTCCAAAGCATTGATTTACGGCCGGGTGGACCTATAAGCGCAGGGATTACGGTCGGATGCGCCCGTCCGACGGCGGTTTTCCCGGGCTGCTGGTGCCCGCTTCGACGGGCACCGGTCACCAGACCTGAGGCCGACGGCCCCGCCACGGGGCCGCTTCCTCCAGCTGAGCGGCGAGCGCCAGCAGCCGGCCCTCGGCGCCGTGCTGCGCGCCGAGCATCATGCCGACGGGCAGCCCCTCGCCGGTCCAGCCGAGCGGAAGGGATATCGCAGGCAGTCCGGCGATGTTCCACGGCCCGGTGAAGGGCGTGAAGGCGATCTGGGCGTCGAAGTCGGCAGCCGGGTCGTCATCGTCACGCAGGGTTCCGACCGGTTGCGGGAGCTGGGCGAGTGTGGGGGTCAGCACGGCGTCGTACGGCTCCACGGCGGCGGCCAGACGGCGCCCCACGGCTTGCATGGCGGCCAGCGCCCGGGCGTACTGCTCACCGGTCGTCCCCCGGCCCTGCTCGCGCAGCCAGCGGGTGAGGGGCATCAGCTCCCGCTCGCGCTCCGGCGGTACGGGCGCCATCGCGGCCAGCACGGCCCACACGGGCGTGAAGGCGTCCCGGTCGCCGGGCCGCAGCGGCTGCTCGATCTCCACGACGTCATGGCCGAGCTCGGCCAGCAGCGCGGAAGTCTTCTCGTAAGCGGCGAGCACCTGGGGTTCCACGGTGACGCCCGCCACGTCGGGGCGGGACCAGCGGGCGATCCGCAGGCGCCCGGGAGGGCGCTCGCACCACTGCAGGAACGGGGTCCCGGTCGCGGCCAGGGGGACGGGGTCGCCGGCTACCGGGCCGGCCATCACATCGAGCAGCGCAGCGGTGTCGCGGACCGTACGGGCCAGCGGGCCTGCCGTCGCCAGCCCGCTGACGTCACCCTGCGGGGCCGGGCTGATCCTGCCCCGGCTGGGCTTGAGGCCGACGATGCCGCAGCAGCTCGCCGGGATGCGGATCGATCCGCCGCCGTCGCTGCCCTGTGCGGCGGGCGCGAGCCCGGCGGCCACTGCGGCGGCCGCACCGCCACTGGAGCCACCGGCGCCACGGGCCGGGTCGTACGGGGTCCGGGCGGGCGGTCCGACGCGGCTCTCGGTGTAGGCGGGCAGTCCGAACTCGGGGGTGTTGGTCTTGCCGAGCAGCACCGTGCCGGCGCGCTCCAGCAGACCGACGAGGTGGGTGCCGGAGTCGGGCGGGGCCACAAGGTCGGCGTACACGGCAGACCCCGCGGTGTAACGGACACCGGGAACGGGGTCGAGGTCCTTGACCGGGAGCGGCACCCCGAGCAGCGGCGGCAGTTCATCGTCGCTCCGGCTCTCTGCGAGGAGTCGCTCCGCGCGGCGGGCGTCGTCGAGGGCGCGGTCCGCGGTAACGGTGAGATACGCGCCGAGAGCGCCGTCCAGCCGCTCGATGCGCCGCAGATAGTGCTCGGCCAGCTCGACGGGCGACACCTGTCCACCGCGGATGGCGGCGGCCTGCTCGAGCATCGTCAACTCATGCGGTTCGGCCACGGATCCACTGTAGGGGGCGTTCGGCCGGGCACGGCCACGCATCGCGGGGCGGGCAGTGCGGGTCTACGGGTTGACGGCCGGGCGACAGCCGCTACGCGCGGTCGGCGGGGCGGGACCGGCGGTCGATCGGCCTTTGACCGGTTCCCAGCCGGACACCTGGAGTTCGTTCCGGAACCCCATGCTGTGAGCAGCCGAAAAGGACGGCGGCCGGCGTCGCACGGATCGGCGAACCGCAGCTGTACGCGCCGCTGCACGGCGGTCGGTGACGCCGACGGACGGACACGGGCGGGGCGCCGGAGCAAGATCCCCCAAGGCGGATTCCGCCCGCACAGGCCCGCATCGGATGGGCAAATGCCGTCACAACGGTCACTCACGTTGACACCTTCCTCAGCCGGTGGTGGGCTCGGTGCCCATCGGCACGACACCGACAGGGGGAGGGGGCCGTGCAGATGCGGGGTGCAAGGCCGTTCGGGGGCAAAGAGCGTGGCCGGCGTAGCGGGCGTAGCGGCTCGAAGGCCGGGGCCACGGCGCTGGCCGCCGCGGTCATCGGCGGGCTGCTCGGCGGCGCCCCCAGCGCGGTGGCGGCCCAACCACCGCCCGAGGAGCCCGCGCCCACCTCACCGGACCGGGAGAGCGACGGATCCGTACCGCCCGTCTGGCCGCGCCCGCAGGATCTGCGCGCCCAGGGCACGTCCGTCCCCCTCGGCGACGAAGTCGCCCTCGTCGCCGACGACACCACCGACCCGTACGCGCTCGACGCGCTGCGCACCCTGCTGCGCGACGCCGGGGCACCCACCGTCACCGACCACCGGCCGGGTTCGCCGCTGCCGCCCCGGGGGCTCGTCGTACGCGCCGACGAGAAGGGCGCGCAGAAGGCGCTGCGGGCCCTGCGCGCACCCGAGCGCGGGGATCTGCCCACCGGGGGCTACCGGCTCGCCGTGGGCCGGGTCGACGGGCGCGCGACCGTGGCCATGGCGGGAGTCGGCCCGGACGGGCTGTTCCACGCCGCGCAGACGCTCCGCCAGCTGGCCACCGCCCGGGACGGAGCTCCGTCCTTCGCGGGTGCCGTCGTCCGCGACTGGCCCGGCACCGCCGTGCGCGGCACCACCGAGGGCTTCTACGGCACTCCCTGGACCCTCGAACAGCGGCTCGCGCAGCTCGATTTCATGGGCCGCACGAAACAGAACCGGTACCTCTACGCGCCCGGCGACGACCCGTACCGCCAGTCCCGCTGGCGCGACCCGTACCCGGCCGCCGAGCGTGCCGCCTTCCGCGAACTCGCCGACCGCGCTCGCCGCAACCACGTCACCCTCGGCTGGGCCGTCTCCCCCGGCCAGGCGCTGTGCTTCGCCGACGACGGCGACGTCAAGGCGCTGACCCGCAAGATCGACGCGATGTGGGCGCTGGGCGCGCGCTCCTTCCAGCTGCAGTTCCAGGACGTGAGCTACAGCGAGTGGCACTGCGACGCCGACGCCGACCGGTTCGGCTCCGGCCCGGAGGCGGCGGCCAGGGCCCAGGCGCATGTGGCGAACGCGGTTGCGCGGCACCTCGCCGAGCGGCACGGGGCGCCCGCGGCCCAGGGCACTGCCGGTGCGCCCGCGCTCTCCCTCATGCCGACCGAGTACTACCAGGACGGCACCACCGACTACCGCCGCGCGCTGGCCGACGCGCTCCACGCGCGCGTGGAGGTGGCGTGGACCGGTGTCGGCGTCGTGCCGAGGACCATCACCGGCGGCGAACTCGCCGGGGCCCGGGCCGCGTTCGGCCACCCGCTGGTCACCATGGACAACTACCCGGTCAACGACTACGCGCAGGACCGCATCTTCCTCGGCCCGTACACCGGCCGGGAACCCGCCGTGGCCACCGGGTCGGCGGCGCTGCTCGCCAACTCCATGGAGCAGCCGACCGCGTCCCGCATCCCGCTGTTCACCGCGGCCGACTACGCCTGGAACCCGCGCGGTTACCGCCCCCAGGAGTCCTGGCAGGCGGCGATATCCGATCTCGCGGGCGGTGACTCCCGCGCCCGCGAGGCCGTACGCGCCCTGGCGGGCAACGACGCCTCGTCGGTGCTGGGAGGCGACGAGTCCGCGTATCTGCGGCCGCTGATCGCCGACGTCTGGGCCGGGTACGACGGCGGGGACCGTACGAAGCTGGAGGCCGCGGCCAAGCGGCTGCGCACGGCGTTCCGGGTGATGCACGAGGCCCCCAAGCGGCTCTCCGGCGCCTCGCTGGGCTCTCTGAACAGCGAAGTCCAACCCTGGCTGGAGCAGTTGGCCCGCTACGGCGAGGCCGGTGAGCACGCAGTGGACCTGCTCCTCGCGCAGTCACGCGGCGAGGGGGCCAAGGCCTGGAAGGCCCAGCTCGACGTCCGCCGGCTGCGCAAGGACATCGCCGCCCGCCCGGCGACCGTCGGCAAGGGGGTGCTCTCCCCGTTCCTGGGAAAGGCGCTCGAGCGAGCCGACTCCTGGACGGGGGCGGACCGCGCGAAGCCGCGCAGCGCGTTCACCGAGGGCCCCTCCCGGCTGACCCTGGATCTGGACCGGGCCCACCCGCTGGAGGCCGTGACGGTCACATCCGAGCCCGGCACGGGCGCACCCCCCGGCGTCGAGGCGCATGTGCCGGGTGAGGGCTGGCGGCGGATCGGCGAGCTGTCCCAGGACGGCTGGACCCAGCTCCAGGGCAAGGGCGTACGGGCCGACGCGCTGCGGCTTTCCTGGGCCCCGGACGGCGCGGCACCGAAGGTGCACGGCATGGTGCCGTGGTTCGCGGACTCCCCCGCCGCGAAGCTCCGGCTGAGCCGCAGCGAGACGGACGCGGAGATCGGCGGCGGTCCGAGGACCGTCACGGCCGAGCTGACCGCGCAGCGCCCGTCGGACGTCCGCGGCAGGCTCGTGGTGAAGGCGCCGGACGGCATCCGCGTCGACGTACCGGAGGGCACGGATGTCCCGCGCGGCGCCGCGGCGACCGTGCCGGTGAAGGTCACGGTCCCCGAGGGCACACCGGCCGGCAGTTACGACGTGCCGCTGGACTTCGGCGGCGAGCAGCGCACGCTGACCGTACGGGCCTTTCCGCGCAGCGGCGGTCCGGACCTCGCGCGCGGTGCGAGGTCTTCCTCCTCGGGCGACGAGACCTCCGATTTCCCGGCCTCCGCCGCGGTCGACGGCGATCCGGGGACCCGCTGGTCCTCGACGGCCGAGGACGGCGCCTGGTTCCAGGTCGAGCTGGAGCGGCCGACCCGGGTCGGCCGGGTGGTGCTGCACTGGCAGGACGCGTACGCCGCCGGGTACCGCGTCCAGGTCTCGGCCGACGGCCGCCGCTGGCGCACGGCCGCGACCGTCCGGGACGGCGAGGGGGGACGGGAGTCGGTGCGTATGGATGCCCCGGACACGCGCTTCGTACGGATCCAGGGTGACCGGCGCGGCACCCGCTTCGGCTACTCGCTCTGGTCGGTGGAGGCCTACGCCGTCACCGACTGAGTCCGGTCGTCACCGACCGGAACCCTCTCTGGCCGGCCCCGGCCGTCACCGGCTGCTCACGGAGGTTCTCGCACGGAACGTCCGGTGCGCACGGACCTACGGACGTACGCCGCCCGGCCGGTCTCGCACGAGTCAGGATCCTGCCTCGCGGATCCCCGTACGGGAGCGCCGCAGGGGATGACGAAGGCCCGGTCTCAGGCTGATATGCCGTCGATCCGGGCCATCGCGTCGTCCGCGCCGTACGGCTGCAGGTATGGCAGCCAGCGCGGATCTCTATGTCCCGTGCCGATGATCCGCCACGCCAGGCCGGACGGCGGTGCCGGTTGGTGCCGCAGCCGCCAGCCCAGCTCCGCGACGTGCCGGTCTGCTTTGACGTGGTTGCAGCGGCGGCAGGCCGCGACCACGTTCTCCCAGGCGTGCTGACCGCCGCGGCTGCGCGGAATCACGTGATCGACGCTGGTTGCGACGCCACCGCAGTACGCGCACCGCCCGCCGTCACGGGCGAACAGGGCACGGCGGGTGAGCGGGACAGGGCCCCGAAAGGGGACTCGCACGAAGCGCTTGAGCCGGACGACGCTGGGTGCGGGGACGGCACGCGTCGCACTGTGCATCAGGGCGCCCGAGTCCTCAAGGCTGATCGCCTTGTCGTTGAGCACGAGGATGAGCGCACGGCGGAGCGGTACGACGCCGAGCGGCTCGTACGACGCGTTGAGGACCAGGACATGCGGCACGGGTGCCTCCTTGTACGCCGGCGGCGCGTGGCTCGCGCCGGGACGATCTGTTCTCAGTCTCTCCTCATGCCTGGTCGCAGCGCCACCACGTCCAGGTAACGCATCAAGAGTGTTTTCGACCACACCCTTTTCTTCCCAGGCTCAAAACCTGCGCCTTCTCGAACAGAGCAACGGATGAGACGGCTTGCCCCGTTAGTGTGGTTGTTCCGCCCGCGCAGTATTTGGCGGGTGGGCAGCTCAGCTGCCCCTGTCCCACACGGAAGGTTTCTCGCTGTGTCCTGGTTCCCTGCTGCCGACGCGAACGCTCCCGCGCCCTCGCTCCAAGAGGCGCAGAACGATGCGTCCCAGGCCGCCGGGTGGCTGGAGGAGAACTGGTCCACCTGGCTCGGCGCCGGTCTGCGCATTCTGTTGATCATCGTGATCGCGGTGGTGCTGAGGTCGGTGGTCCGCCGGGCGATCACCAGGTTCATCAGGCGGATGAACCGCACGGCACAGGCCGTGGACGGCACCGCCCTGGGCGGGCTGCTCGTCAATGTCGAGCGGCGGCGGCAGCGCTCCGAGGCGATCGGTTCGGTGCTCCGGAGCGTCACGTCCTTTGTGATTCTCGGCACAGCGGCGCTCACCGTGCTGTCCGTTCTGAACATCAATCTGGCGCCGCTGCTCGCCAGCGCGGGCGTCGCCGGTGTGGCACTCGGCTTCGGCGCCCGCAACCTGGTGACCGACTTCCTGTCCGGCGTTTTCATGATCCTCGAGGACCAGTACGGGGTCGGCGACACGATCGACGCCGGGGTCGCCTCCGGCGAGGTGATCGAGGTCGGACTGCGCGTCACCAAGCTGCGCGGCGACGACGGCGAGATCTGGTACGTCCGCAACGGCGAGGTGAAGCGGATCGGCAACAAGAGCCAGGGTTGGGCGACCGCAGGCGTGGATGTCCAGGTCCGCTACGACGAGGACCTGGACAAGGCCCGCACGGCCATCCAGGAGGCCGGCGAGCAGATGGCCAAGGACGAGCCCTGGAACGAGCGGCTCTGGGGCCCGATCGAGGTGCTGGGCCTGGACTCGGTGACCCTGGAGTCGATGGTGATCCGTGCGGCGGCCAAGACCATGCCGGGCAAGGCGCTCGGCGTGGAGCGTGAGCTGCGCTGGCGGATCAAGCAGGCATTCGACGCCGCGGGCATCCGGATCGTGGGCGGCGTCCCGCTGGAGCCCGCCGTCGAGGCCGGACCCGACCCTTCCGCGGGTGTCGCCGCCCCGTCCGCGATGGCCAACCCGACCTCGCCGCAGTCGGTGAACGCCTCGGCCATCGCGCCGCCCGCTACGGGCGGCACGAGCGTGTCGAAGTAGCACCGGCGCAGCGCGTACCCCGGGAGCTGGTCCTTTCCCGGTCCTTCCCGGCCCTGTCCCGGTCCTGTCCCGGGCCCTGTACCGCTCCTGTCCCTGCTCTGCCGCTCCCGGACATCATTGACGGCACGGACGTCATCAAGGCACTACGACGGCCCCTTCCCGCATGGCGCGTGGGAAGGGGCCGTTCCCGCTTGTCGCGGGTAACACTTCGGTTGCCGGAGAGCCGAGAGCCATTGACGCCCCTCCGATCGGCGGCTTACCTTCCTCTCACCAATAGGAAACTTTCCTAACAGTGGGGGCGCTGAGCATGGCCGTGACGCCGGGAACACCGCGAGTGCTGCGGGCGATGAACGACCGCGCGGCGCTCGATCTGCTGCTGGAGCACGGCCCGCTCTCCCGGACCCGGATCGGCAATCTCACCGGCCTGTCCAAGCCGACCGCCTCGCAGTTGCTGGCCCGGCTGGAGTCGGCCGGGCTGGTGGTGGTCACCGGCACCAGCGAGGGCCGCCCCGGGCCCAGTGCCCAGCTCTACGCCGTGAACCCGGCCGCCGCGTATGTAGCCGGGCTGGACGTCACCCCCGACCGGATCCTCGCCTCGGTCGCCGACATCACCGGCCGTACGGCGGGCTCGTACGAGCTGCCCACCCCGGGGCGCCAGGCCGAGGGCGCCGTACGCCAGGTCGTCGACGCGCTGGACGGCGCCGCCAAGGCCGCCGGGCTCACCACCACCGACCTGCACCGGTTGGTCATCGGCACGCCCGGCGCCTTCGACCCCAGCACCGGACGGCTGCGCTACGCCAGCCATCTGCCCGGCTGGCACTCCCCCACCCTGCTCGACGACCTCGCCGCGGCCCTGCCCGCCCCGCTGGAGTACGACAACGACGTGAACCTCGCCGCCGTCGCCGAGCAGCGGCTCGGCGCCGCGCGCGGCCACGACGACTTCGTACTGCTCTGGAACCAGGAGGGCATCGGCGCCGCGATCGTCATCGGCGGCCGGCTGCACCGGGGCCTGACCGGCGGCGCGGGCGAGGTCGGTTTCCTGCCGGTGCCCGGCACCCCTCTCGTACGGCAGGTCGCCAAGGCAAACAGCGGTGGCTTCCAGGAGCTGGCAGGCGCCCAGGCCGTACCCCGTATCGCCCGCGAGCTGGGCATCGAGACACCCGCCAGCGGGCCGCACGCGGAGGTGGCCGCGGCTCTCCTCGCGCACGCCGCCGGGAGCACCGACGCTCGCGAACAGGAGCTGCTTCAGCACGTCGCGACCGGTCTGGCCACCGGACTCGCCTCGATCGTCGCGGTGCTCGACCCCGAACTCGTCGTCCTGTCCGGCGCGGTGATCGCCGCCGGCGGGGAACCCCTGCGCGAGCTGGTTCAGGCCGAACTGGCGGAGCTCGCCGCGCCCCGCCCCCGGCTCGTGATCGGAGCCGTACAGGACCGTCCCGTGCTCTGCGGAGCGCTGCAGAGCGCCCTCGCGACCACGCGCGACGAGGTGTTCGACACCTCCCGCTGATCTCACCGGCACCACGCACATCTCCGCTCGCCCACGACCCCGCCCAGGAGATACCGCCATGCCCCGATCTCTGTCCAGGTCCCGATCACGGTCCTCGTCCCGATCGATGTCCGCTTCCCGATCGATGTCCTCGTCCCGATCGATTTCCGCGTTCCGATCGCTGTCCGGGCCCCTCTCGCTTTCCGGGTCCCGATCGCTTTCCAGGTCCCGGCGGACGACGGCGGCTGCCGCCCTCGCTGCCGCGTCCGCGATATCCCTGCTCGCCACGGCCTGTACGGGGCAGAACAGCGGCGCCGCCAACGACGACCCCAGCAAGGAGACGACGATCACCTTCTGGCACGGCTGGAGCGCGCCGGGCGAGGTGAAGGCGATCGAGGCAAATGTCGCCGCCTTCGAGAAGGCCCACCCCAACATCGATGTGAAGGTCGTCGGCAATCTCAACGACGACAAGATCAACCAGGCGCTGCGGGCGGGCGGTCCGAAGGCGCCGGATGTCGTCGCGTCCTTCGCCACCGACAACGTCGGCAAGTTCTGCTCCTCCGGCGCCTTCGCCGACCTCGACCCGTTCCTGAAGGAGTCGGAGGTCGACCTGGGCAAGACCTTCCCGAAGCCGCTGCTGGACTACACCCGGTTCGAGGGCAAGCGGTGCACGCTGCCGCTGCTCAGCGACGCGTACGGCCTCTACTACAACAAGAACGCGTTCGAGAAGGCGGGCATCAAGGCGCCGCCGAAGACCTGGTCGGAGTTCGACAAGGCCGCGGTGAAGCTGACGAGGAACAAAGGCGATTCGTACGAGCAGCTCGGCTTCATGCCGGCCTTCCACGGCTACGAGTCGACGCCCACCCACCTCGTCTCCCAGTGGGGCCCGGAGTACTTCGACAAGGACGGCAGGTCCGCCATCGCCAAGGACCCGGCCTTCGCCGAGATGTTCCGCTGGCAGAAGAAGCTGATCGACAAACTCGGCGGCTTCCGGAAGGTGGAGAAGTACCGCACCACATTCGGTGACGAGTGGGGCGCCAAACACCCCTTCCAGACCGGCCAGGTCGCGATGCAGCTGGACGGCGAATGGCGGCTCGGCATGGCCCAGGACGCGAACGTCCCGTTCGAAATCGGTGTTGCCCCGCTGCCCGTCGCCGACGACCAGGTCGCGAGCTACGGCAAGGGCTATCTCTCCGGCACCATCACCGGCATCGCCTCCACCAGCAGCAAGAAGAACGCCGCCTGGGAGCTGGTGAAATACATGACCACCGACACGGACGCCGTCGTCGACTTCGCCAACGCCATCCACAATGTGCCCTCCACGCTGGCGGCCCTGAAGTCGCCGAAGCTGAAGCAGCCGGACGGCTTCGAGACCTTCCTGGAGATCGCCCAGCACCCGCAGAGCAACACCACCCCGGCGAGCATCAACGGCGGCTCGTACCAGGTGACCATCCAGGACTTCGGCTACCGCCACGAGTCGGGCAAGGAGCCCGATCTCGAGGCCGGGCTGAAGAGGACGGCGGACCGGATCGACCGCGACATCGCGCAGGCCAAGTGACGGCCCGGGGGGATGAGTTGGATGAGAGTTCGGCGAGATGAGTCGGTGAGATGAGTACGGCAACCCTGCGGGCGAAGCGCCGCCGGTCCGCCCTGCGGACCACGGCCTTCCTCTCCCCCTGGCTGATCGGTTTCAGCGTCTTCTTCGTCTATCCGCTGGTCTCGACCCTCTACTTCTCCTTCATGAAGTACGACGGTTTCCAGCCCCCCGTCTGGAACGGCCTCGACAACTGGTCGTACGTCTTCCACGACTACCCCATGTTCTGGCCCGCGCTGCGCAACACCCTGTGGCTGGTGCTGGTCATGGTCGGCAGCCGGGTGGCCTTCGGGCTCGGCGTCGGCCTGCTGATCACCAGGATCAAGACCGGAGGCGGAGTCTTCCGGACCCTCTTCTACCTGCCCTATCTCGCGCCGCCGGTCGCGGCCACCATGGCCTTCGCCTTCCTGCTCAACCCCGGCACCGGGCCGGTCAACGGCATCCTGGCGGATCTGGGGCTGCCGCAGCCGGGGTGGTTCAACGACCCGTCCTGGTCGAAGCCCGCGCTGACCATGCTGGCGCTGTGGGGCATCGGGGATCTGATGGTGATCTTCATGGCCGCGCTGCTGGACGTACCGAAGGAGCAGTACGAGGCGGCGGAGCTGGACGGTGCGGGCGCCTGGCAGCGCTTCCGCTTCGTCACCCTGCCGAACCTCTCACCGATCGTGATGTTCGCCGTGGTCACCGGGGTGATCCAGACGATGCAGTACTACACGCAGCCGCTCGTCGCGGGGAAGGTCGCCAGCGGCGTCATCGGCGGCTCGGGCCAGCAGTTCCAGCCCGGATTTCCGGAGGACTCCACGCTCACACTCCCCCAACTCGTCTACAACCTGGGCTTCCAGCGGTTCGAGACCGGTGCCGCCTGCGTCATCGCGCTCGTGCTCTTCGCCCTCGCGATGGTCTTCACCACACTTCTGATGCGCCGCCGCGGCGGCCTGATCCGGGGGGAGGCCTGAGCACCGTGACCGCCGTACTCGACACACCGGCCGCCACCGGGCCGCAGATCACGCGGAACGGCTCCCGGACCGCGCGCCGCACCTCGCTGCTGCACTGGATCGCGGTGCACGCGCTCGGCCTCGCCGCCGCGCTCTTCTTCGTGCTGCCGTTCGTCTTCATCTTCCTCACCTCGCTGATGAGCGACAGCCAGGCCCTCACCCGGGACCTGTGGCCGGACACCTGGGCGTGGGGCAACTATCCGAAGGTCCTCGACACCCCGGGCTTTCCGACCTGGTGGCGCAACACACTGCTGTACGCCGGTCTCGGTACCGTGCTGACGGTGCTGTCGTCGGTCCCGGTGGCGTACGCACTCGCCAAATTCCGGTTCTGGGGACGCAATCTGTCGCTGATGCTCGTCATTTCGACGATGATGCTGCCGCCACAGGTCGTGATCGTCCCGATGTATCTGTTCTGGGCGAAGGAACTCCAGCTCTCCGGCACGCTCTGGCCTCTGATCATCCCGCTCGCCTTCGGTGACGCGTTCAGCATCTTCCTGCTGCGGCAGTTCCTGCTGACCATTCCCGACGAATATCTCGACGCGGCGCGCGTCGACGGCTGCGGCGAATTCCGCACCCTGGTACGGGTGGTCCTGCCGATGGCGAAGCCGGGCGTCGCTGCGGTGGCACTGTTCCAGTTCTTCTACTGCTGGAACGACTACTTCGGCCCGCAGATCTACGCCTCGGAGAACCCCGCCGCCTGGACACTGAGCTACGGCCTGGAGTCCTTCAAGGGCGCGCACCACACCGACTGGAATCTGACGATGGCCGCGACCCTGCTGGTCATGGCGCCGGTCATCGTTGTGTTCTTCTTCGCCCAGAAGGCATTCGTCGAGGGCGTGACGCTGACAGGAGTCAAGGGCTAGTGGCGCATTCACCGGGGGAACCGATCCCTCATTCCCCTCAGAACTCCCCAGGGGGGCGACCTCCGCACGCACCGAGAAAGATCGCAGTCGTGGGCGGCGGTTCCACGTATACGCCCGAACTCATCGACGGATTCGCGCGCCTGCGCGACACGCTCCCCATCGGTGAACTGGTCCTGGTCGACCCGGCGGCCGATCGTCTCGAGCTGGTCGGGGGTCTGGCGAGCCGTATCTTCGCCAAGCAGGGCCACCCCGGCCGGATCGTCACCACCTCCGACCTGGACGCGGGTGTGGCCGGCGCCGACGCCGTCCTGCTCCAGTTGCGAGTGGGCGGGCAGGCGGCCCGGCACCAGGACGAGACCTGGCCGCTCGAATGCGGCTGCGTCGGGCAGGAGACGACCGGCGCGGGCGGCCTCGCCAAGGCGCTGCGCACCGTGCCCGTCGTCCTCGACATCGCCGAGCGGGTGCGCCGTACGAACCCGGACGCCTGGATCATCGACTTCACCAACCCCGTCGGGATCGTGACGCGCGCGCTGCTCCAGGCCGGCCACAAGGCCGTCGGCCTGTGCAATGTGGCGATCGGCCTCCAGCGGAAGTTCGCGGCGCTGCTGGACGTACGGCCCGAGGAACTGCACCTCGACCACGTCGGGCTCAACCACCTCACCTGGGAGCGGGGGGTGCGCCTCGGCGGCCCCGGCGGCGAGGACGTCCTGCCGGCCCTGCTCGCCCGGCACGGTGACGCCATCGCCGACGATCTGCGGCTGCCGCGGGCCGTCCTGGACCGGCTCGGCGTCGTCCCCTCGTACTACCTGCGCTACTTCTACGCGCACGACGAGGTCGTGGAGGAGCTGCGGACCAAGCCGTCCCGGGCCGCCGAGGTCGCGGAGATGGAGCGGCAACTGCTGGTCATGTACGGCGACCCGGCCCTCGAGGAGAAGCCCGCGCTGCTCGCCCGGCGCGGCGGCGCCTTCTACTCCGAGGCGGCGGTGGCGCTGGCCGCCTCGCTGCTGGGCGACGGGCCTGGCGACGGTCCTGGCGACGTGCAGGTGGTCAACACGTACAACCACGGGACGCTGCCCTTCCTGCCCGACGACGCGGTGATCGAGGTGCCGGCCCGGGTGGACGCCACTGGCGCGACGCCGCTGCCGGTGGCCGAACTCGACCCGCTGTATGCGGGTTTGACGGCCCACGTCACGGCGTACGAGGACCTGGCGCTGGAAGCCGCCCTGCGCGGCGGCCGCGACCGTGTCTTCACAGCGCTCCTGGCACACCCGCTCATCGGCCAGTACGGATACGCGGACACCCTGACCGACCGACTCATCGCGCACAACCGGGAGCACCTCGCGTGGGCCTGACGCACCTGACCCCCTCCGTCCTCGCCATCGACGCGGGCAACAGCAAGACCGACATCGCGCTGATCGGCCCCGACGGCAGCGTCCTCGGCACCGCGCGCGGCGGAGGGTTCCACCCGCAGGTGGTGGGGGTGAGGCCCGCGCTGGACTCTCTCGCCGAGACGGTCCTGCGGGCGGCGACGGCAGCCGGGCTCGACCCGGGGGCGCCGCCGTACGCCGCGCACCTGTCCGCCTGTCTCGCCAACGCCGATCTGCCGGTGGAGGAGCGGGAGTTGCAGGAGGCGGCACACGCGCGTGGCTGGGGCGGTACGACGCAGGTCCTCAACGACACCTTCGCCATCCTCAGGGCGGGCGTGGACGATCCACGGGGTGTCGCGGTGGTGTGCGGAGCGGGCATCAACTGCGTCGGCATGCTGCCGGACGGCCGGACCGCCCGCTTCCCCGCGATCGGCCGGATCTCCGGCGACTGGGGCGGCGGTGCGGGACTCGCGGAGGAGGCCCTGTGGTTCGCGGCGCGGGCGGAGGACGGCCGGGGTGAGCCGACCGCTCTGGCCGGCACCCTGCCCGCGCACTTCGGGCTGCCCACGATGTACGCGCTGATCGAGGCGCTGCACCTGGGGCACGTACCGGGGGCGCGCAGGCATGAACTCACGCCGGTGCTCTTCGAGACGGCGTCGGCGGGCGATGCGGTCGCCCGTTCGATCGTGCTCCGGCAGGCGGAGGAGGTCGTCGCCCTGGCGGTCGTCGCCCTCACCCGGCTCGAACTGCTCGACGACGAAGCCCCGGTGCTGCTCGGCGGCAGCGTTCTCGCCGCCCGCCATCCGCTGCTCGACAACCGGATCGCGGAACTGCTCGCCGAACGCGCCCCGAAGGCGGTGCCACAGGTGGTGACCGCACCCCCGGTACTGGGCGCGGCCCTCCTGGGCCTGGACCGCACGGGCGCACCGGCGGAGGCCCACACCCGCCTGCGCGCGCACTACGCGTAACCCACCCATGAGCACGCGGTGGGCCGCCCCCTACGAACTCGGCGCCGCCCCGGCGCCCGCCGACGGAACCGGGTGAAGTGAGGTGCGTCAACGCAGGTAAGTACGGTGCTGTCCCGTCTCATTCGATCTTGCCCCTGGTGCCGCGCTGACCTGCGCAGAGACAATGTCGGATGAGACGTCGACGCCCCGTCGTCTCACCTGATGTTGTCTGCCAGTTACGTTTCCACGGCCAACGCCCGCCGTACAGCAACGCGTCGATGCCCTGCCCAGATAACTCTGGGCAGGACGACGTAGTGCCCTGCGATGACTGAAGATGACGGGACAGTGAGCTCTTTCCAACCTGCTGACGGAGCAGGTTGGAAAGAGCTCAGCGGTGGTCGCGCTGTCTCGCTTTGTACATGAGAATCGACAACAGCGTTTGTCGATGACGACGAGCAGCACCCCGTTCGTGTCGGCGGGAAGTCGCCCGCTGTTCGCCGCTGAGACCGCCCGAGCCCGTTGGTTGTGATCCCTTCTGCCGGGTGTAGATCACCGGTTGTCGTGCGGAGACGACGCGTGGTATGGATCGGCCGACTCAAGGAGGAAAGTGATATCCAGCGCCCGTAACGGCCGCCGTGGTGTGCCGGCGCGTGCGCGTGTGGTGCTCGCCGTTTCGGTGGGGATGATTGGTATCTCAGGTGCGGCGATCGCGGCCGCTGTGCAATCGGATGGGCCGGAAGTGATCGTGCATGAAGAGCCGCACTCTCCCGAGGATATCCGGGAGTATTGGACACCGGAACGCATGAGGAACGCCGAGCCGGTCGAGATGCCGCACGCACCGGAGCGGTGCGGTAGCTGGCGAGGGCTGTTCGACTCCGCGTGTTGAGCGCATAAGAATGCCTCGGGAGCGGCCGCGGCCAGGGGAGATGCCGGCTGACCCGAGGCGCTCACTGACCCGAGACCGGCCCCGGTCGCCCGCTCCCCCCGTGGCGGACGGCCGGGGCCTCCGGGGCAGCGGCCGGTGAGTTGCTGACCCGGCGTGGTCGAACGGGAACCGAACGGATACGGTACGCGTCATGCACATCGGGGACCCGGCCCCGGAACCCCCTCGACCAGCATGTTCAGTCGCGATCAGAACAAGATCCAGTCAATAACGGTGTGAATGCCGGTCGCGGCGGCCATACTTCTGGCCGTGTACCTGTCCTCCGCCCCGCCGGGTGACGGGCCACGCCAGCGACCGAGGGGGAGGTCCCGTGACACACCCGCTGACCGGCGGCGTCGCGCCCTCGGCCTCCGCTCGGCGGACGGCGTGGGCCGAAGGGTTCGACCAGCTGCGGGCCGGGGCGACGACGGAGCCCGGGCGGCTGCGGATCATCGGGGCCGTACTGGCGGCGCTGGTCATCGCGTTCGGCGGTGTCACGGCCTGGCAGGTGTCCGACCGGGCGGCCGCCGCGAGTGATGTCGTCGACCGGAGCCAGCCGCTCAGCGCCGACGCCGCCAGCATCTACCGCTCGCTCGCGGATGCCGACACCAGCGCCGCGGCCGGCTTCCTCGCCGGCGGCCAGTGGCCGCGCGACGTACGGGAGCGGTACGAGCGGAACATCAACACCGCGTCCGAACTCCTGGTCAGGGCCGCTGCCAACAGCGCGGGCGCGGAGTCCGCGCGGCGTCAGATCGCGAAGCTGAACGAGGAACTGCCCGTCTACACCGGACTGATCGAGCAGGCCCGGGCCAACAACCGTCAGGGACTGCCGCTCGGCGGCGCCTATCTGCGCTACGCCAACGACCGGATGCGCACCGAACTCCTGCCCGCCGCCCGCGCCCTGTACGACGCCGAGACCGCCCGCCTCGGATCGGACTACGACGACGCCAAGGCGTGGCCATGGGCCGCCCTCGGCGTCGGGGTCGCCACTCTCGCCGCGCTCATCTGGGCCCAGCGCCGCAACTACCACCGTACGAACCGGGTGTTCAACCGCGGCCTGCTTGCCGCGACAGCCACGTCCGCGGTCGTCCTGCTGTGGCTGGCGGGCGGACACGCCGTGGCGGTCTCCGGTCTCAACAAGTCCTACGACGACGGGGCGAGGTCCCTGCGCGTGCTGAACGAGGCACGCATCGGCTCTCTCCAGGCCCGCGGCGACGAGAGCCTGACGCTGGTCGCGCGCGGCGCGGTGCTCACCGACGACGGCAAGGATTTCTACGAGGTCGGCTACGGCTCGGCCATGGGAAAGCTCGTCGGCACGAAGAGCACCAGCGGCGCAGCCGGTACGAATGAAGCGAGCGGCGCAACGAGCGGGGACGGCAAGGCCGGTAGGGAGGGCGGGGCCGGTCAGGACGGCGAGCCCCGCGGCACTGCCGATCGCGGCACCCTGCTGGCCCGCGCGGAGCAACTGGCCGATGACGCCGAAGGGCGGGAACCCGTACGCAAGGCCATGGCGAGCGTGGCCGACTGGCGGCAGAAGCACCGCGCGGCGCGTGAGGACGACGAGGGCGGGAACTACGAAGAGGCACTCGATACCGTCATCGGAAACGGCACCACCACCGGCACGTACTTCGACCAGGTGGACGCCAACCTGAGGACCGCCCTGGCGCACGAGCAGCGGGAGTTCACACAGGCGGCGGACAGCGGGCGGGGCGCGTTCACCGGCCTGCCGGCCGGCGCCGCGGTGCTGGCCCTGCTGGGCGCGGTCGGCGCCGTGCTGGGTATGGGCCGCAGGCTGTCGGAATACCGGTGAGGGGAGGCGAAGTGCGGCGTTCAGCAGCCGAGGAGTTGCCCGATTCAGCAGGGCTGAGTCCCTCTGGACGCACTCCGTCATGGCTGAGTCCGTCAAGGCGGAGGCCGTCCGTGCGGAGGCCGTCCGTGCGGAGTTCGTCACTGCGGAGTCCATCGGCGCGCAGGCTGCGCGGCTGGGGAGGCGTCGCGGGGATGGCCGTGGCGTGCGCACTCACCACCACCCTGCTGCCGCTGGTCCAGTACGAGGCGGGCGAACACCGGGCAGGCGGGCACGCTGCGGCCGTCACCAAGCCCGGTCCCGACGCCCCGTACGCACGGTACGAGGGCGCGGAATCCCGGGCCGGCGTCACGGACTGCGAGGACCCGGAAGCGAGCCTGCGGCCCTCCGGCGACAGCGGCGCGGCCGTCGAGCGCATCAAGGACCGCGGCCATCTGATCGCCGGAGTCGACCAGAACAGCTTCCGCTGGGGCTACCGCAACCCGGCCACCGGCAACCTGGAAGGCTTCGACATCGACCTGGCCCGGACCGTCGCGAAGGACATCCTCGGCCCCGACGGCAAGATCGTCTTCCGCACCATCCCCACCAACCAGCGCATCCCCGCCCTGGAGCAGCGCAAGGTGGACATCATCGTGCGGACGATGACCATCAACTGCGAGCGCATCCGGCAAGTCGCCTTCTCCACCGCCTACTTCGAGGCGGGACAGCAGGTCCTCGTCCCCGAGGGCTCCTCCATCACGGCGTTCAACGACACCCTGAGCGGCAAAAAGGTCTGCACGGCGGCCGGTTCGACGGGTGAGGCGGAGCTGCGGAAGAAGTCGCGCGGCGCGACCGTCATGACCGTCCCCAACCAACTCGACTGCCTGGTACGGCTACAGCTCGGCCAGGTCGACGCGGTGATCACGGACAACGCGCTCGCGGCCGGGCAGGCGGCCCAGGACCCGTCGGTGAAACTGGTCGGGAAGCCGTTCACCCGGGAGCCGTACGGCGTGGCGATGAATCTCGAGGACGAGGACCTGGTACGCCGGGTGAACAATGTTCTGGAGGACTACCGCAGGGGCGGCGACGACAGCCCCTGGATGACGGCGTACAAGAAGTGGCTCGCGGCCGACCTCAGGGGGATGGACGGCCCACCCGCGCCGAAGTACAAGAGCTAGAGCCGAAGCAGCAGAACCAGAACTGACCGAGCGCGGACACTGCGCAGCACAGGAGAGGTGATCGATGGGGGCCCCGGGTCCGGTACCGAGCTCCGCGGGGGAACCCCATGCTTCTGTCATGGACCGCGAGGAGGCGGACCGCGCGCTGGCCAGGCTGGGCGCGGAGTACGAGGCGATCGAGACCTCGCTGCTCGCGCTCCAGGACCACGCGGGCCGCAGACTCCTCGAGGGCGCGGAGCTGACCGGCACCACCCAGGCTCGCTGGGCTGCCACCGAGCAGGTCATCACCCTGCTGTGGGCGCACTTCGACGTCTACACCGCGGCGCTGGAGGAGGCCCGCGAGCTGCGTGCCCGGCGGCGCTGGCCCACCCGGGAAGAGCTCGTCGAGCTGACCGAACTGCTGTGCGGTGACGCCATAGCCCTCCCGGACAGCAGCACCATGGCGGATGCCACGGCCGCCGTCTCCGAGCTCTCCCCCACGCTCACGGGGCCGGCCCGGCTCAGCGAGCGGCTGAGCCTCAAGGAGCTGGTCGAGCGGATGAACGGCTGGTACGCAAAGACCTTGAACGTGGTCGTGGCCGCCGACGCCGTCTGGTCCGCGCTGCCCGCCCGGATCGACCTGCTCTCCGCCGAACTGCAGCGCACCCGCTCCCTCGCGCACTCCGTCGGCGTACGGCCCGGTGAGCACACGGCGGGGGACGACCTGGAGCGGATCACGGCCGAACTCACCTCGCTGCGCGCCGAGGTGATCTCCGATCCACTCGCCTTCTGGACACCGGCGGCGTCGGGCAGCTCCGCTCCCGGCGGCGGCCGCCCCGACACCGCCCGCTACGACCGCGAGGCCCGCGCCCTGGAGGACGTACGCCGCGAGATCGAGGCCGTCCTCGCCGTCCGGCAGGACGCCGAGCGCCGGCTGCTGCAACTGCGCGACGTGCTCTCCCGCGCGGACCGTACGCTCACTGAGGCGCGGCACGCCCGCGGTGAGGTCCTGGCGAAGATCGCCGCGTCCGAGGTGCCCGCGGTGAGCGGCTCGCCGACCGCTCTGCACGAACAGCTGGCGGCCGCGGCGGACTACCGCAGGCGGTCCCAGTGGCACCGGCTCTCGCCGCTGCTGGACAGCCTGGAGGACCGGGCCGAGGACGAGCTGCTCCGGGCCCGCGAGTCGCTGACCGCGGTGACCGCGCCGCTGGCCGTACGGGCCGAACTGCGCGGCCGGCTCGACGCGTACAAGGCGAAGGTCGCCCGGCACGGGATGGCGGAGGACCCGCTGCTCCTCGAGCGGTACGACGCCGCTCGCCGGATGCTGTGGAGCGCGCCGTGCAATCTGCGCGCCGCCGAGCACGCCGTGCTGCGTTACCAACAGGCGGCCGCGGACGTTCTGGTGCCGAGGCAAGCCGGTTCCGATTCCGGGTCCGGTCCCGGTTCCGGTCTCACTTCCGGTTCCGGTTCCGAGGGCCGGACGGACCACAGGGGGGAAGGATGAACCAGTGCCAGCGGCGCGGTTGCCCCGGCTCCTACGAGGACTTCGGCGGCGGCGAGCGCTACTGCGACACCTGCGGGCTGGCGCCGGTGGTGTCCCCGGACGGGATGGTGGGGTCGCCGGCCACCGGCATCACCGGCCGGGGGCGCGGCGGGAGTTCGTCGAACTCCTCCTCGCGCGCCGGCTCGCGCTCCTCGTCCCGCTCCTCGACATCACGCCGCTCGGTGTCCGGCAGGCTGTCCCTCTCCCCCTCGGGAGGTTCGGCGACGCTGCCGGTGTCCGTGCGCAGCTCCCGGTCCGCCGCTGCCTCGTCGGGCCGCAACAGGCTGGGGGCGGGCCTGGTGGCGGTGCCGGAGGTGCCGCGTCCGCATCCGCCGACGGCGGTCCTCGGGAACCCCGAGGTCCCCGAGCGGAAGCGATTCTGCAGCCGTGGCGACTGCGGCGCACAGGTGGGGCGCTCGCGCGGCGACCGGCCGGGCCGCACGGAGGGCTTCTGCACCAAGTGCGGGCACCCGTACTCCTTCGTGCCGAAGCTGCGGCCGGGCGACATCGTGCGCGGGCAGTACGAGGTGGCGGGCTGCCTGGCGCACGGCGGCCTCGGCTGGGTCTATCTCGCCGTGGACCGGGCGGTGTCCGACCGCTGGGTGGTGCTCAAGGGCCTGCTCGACACGGGCGACGAGGACGCGCTCGCCGCGGCGGTCTCCGAGCGGCGTTTCCTCGCCGAGATCGAGCACTCCAACATCGTCCGGATCTACAACTTCGTCGAGCACCTCGACCAGCGCACGGGCAGCCTCGACGGCTACATCGTGATGGAGTACGTCGGCGGCAAGTCGCTCAAGGACATCGCCAACGAGCGGCGGGCGCCGGACGGCAGACGGGATCCACTGCCGGTCGAGCAGGCCTGCGCGTACGGGATCGAGGCCCTGGAAGCGCTCGGCCATCTGCACAGCCGAAACCTGCTGTACTGCGACTTCAAGGTCGACAACGCCATCCAGCAGCAGGACCAGCTCAAGCTCATCGACATGGGCGCGGTCCGCAGGATCGACGACACCGACGGCGCGATCTACGGCACTGTCGGCTACCAGGCGCCGGAGGTCGCGGAGGCGGGCCCTTCAGTGGCCTCGGACCTCTACACGGTGGCCCGGACGCTGGCCGTACTGACCTTCGACTTCCAGGGCTACACGAACGTCTTCGTGGACAGCCTGCCCGACCCCGGCAACATCGAGGTCTTCCGCCGTTACGAGTCCTTCTACCGCCTCCTGGTGCGGGCCACGGACCCGGACCCGGGACGGCGGTTCGGATCCGCGGAGGAGATGGCGGAGCAGCTGACGGGCGTACTGCGTGAGGTCGTCGCCCTGCAGACAGGCCGTCCGCGGCCGGGGCTCTCCACGCTCTTCGGGCCGGAACTGCGCGTCACGGACACACAGTTGTTCGCGGAGTACTCGGGTGCGGTCTCGGTCCTGGGCGCGCGGCGCGCCGCGGCCCGCGCCCGCGGGCGCGGGCCGTCCTCGGCGGGTTCGGCCGCCGCTGCCGTGCCGGAGCAGGCGGGGTCCCGTGCCGCGCAGTACGCGATGGCTCCTGCGGGGTACACAGCGGGCGCCGGGCCGGGGGCGGTGCACCTCCCGGCCGAGGCATCGGTCAACGCTCCTGCCGGAATGTCGGGTGCCGGTGCCGGTGCTGGCGCCGCCGCCGCGCCGGGCGCCGGACACGAGGCCGGAGCCGCGGGCCCGTACGGCGCCGGACACGCAACCACCCCGGGGCCGGACGCCGGCAGCGGGCTCCCCGGTATCGCGCCGCTCGACACGCGCGCCACCGCGCTCGCGCTGCCCGTGCCGCGCGTGGATCCCGGTGACCCCAACTCCGGTTTCCTGGCCGGGCTGATGGCTGCCGCCCCCGCGGAGCTGCTCACCGCGCTGCGGGCAGCGCCCGCCGACTCCGTGGAGCTGCGTCTCCGGGAGCTGCGCGCCCGGCTGGAGATGGGCGAACTCGGCTCCGCGGCCGATTTGTTGGCAGAGCTGGACGCCGGGCACCCGGACGACTGGCGCGTCGTCTGGTACCGCGGAGTCGCCGCGCTCGTGACCGGCGACCGGGAGACCGCGGCGCTCTCCTTCGACGCCGTCTACGACGCGTTCCCCGGGGAACCGGCGCCCAAGCTCGCGCTCGGCGTCTGCGCCGAAGCGCTGGGCCAACTCGACAACGCCGCCGAGTACTTCCACCTCGTCTGGACGACCGACCCGAGCTATGTGAGCGCCGCTTTCGGGCTCGCCCGGGTGCGGCTGGCCGCTGGGGGCCGCACGGGCGCTGTACGGGCCCTGGAGTCCGTACCGGAGGCGTCGATCCACTACACGGCGGCCCGGATCGCGGCCGTACGCGCCCGGCTGCGGCAGCGCCCGGCGCACGATCCGCTGTTCGACGATCTCTCGGCCGCCGCCGGACAGGTCGAACAGCTCCAGGACTTCGGGCTCGACGCGGTGCGCCGCGAGCAGCTGTCCACCGAAGTCCTGGGATGCGCACTGGACTGGGTAATCTCCGGCAGGCACGGCGCGCCGACGGAGAGCGCCGTCCCCGGCGCCGGGCGGCGCGAGCTGCTCGGCAGCAGGCTGGACGAGCGGGGCCTGCGCTTCGGTCTGGAGCGCTCGTACCGCGTTCTCGCACGGCTGGCACAGCGCGGCGAGGAGAGGATCGAACTGGTGGAGCGGGCCAACCGCTTCCGCCCCAGGACGTGGGTGTAGGAGATGCCGCACATGCCCAAGGTGCCCCAGCTGTCGGCCTGCCCGAGCTGCGACGAACCGCTTGAGACGGGTGACAACTTCTGCGGCGCCTGCGGTGCCGACCTGTCGGTCCCGCAGACACCGTCATCGGGGGACCGGCCGACGGTCGCCCTCAATGGCACCGGTCGGCCCACCGGCCGACCGGCACGGGCTGACGGAGGCGTCCCCGGCCCGGCGTCGTCCCCTACGGCGGACGGCCGGCCCGGACCTCCGCCTCCGGAGCCGGGCACCCGGCTGCCGGACCCGGTGGGGGGCTCGGTCGCCGTACCGCCGCCGCACGTACCGCCGCTGCCCGGCCACCCGCCGACGGTGCCCCCAGGACCGGAAACCGGCGCGGGCGCGGCAGCAGCGGCGCAGTCCGGTACGGCTCCGGTTCGGCCTCCGGTTCCGGTCCCGCCGCCGCCCCCGACGCCCCCTGCGCCCGGGGCTGCCGACGCCGCGTCCGTACCGCCTCCGCCGGAAGGGCCTCCGGCTGTACCGGCCCCGGCCGCGCACGCAGCACCGGTGGACTGGCCCGCCCCCGAGACGGACGGCCGTTCGGGTGCTCAGGAGACACACAGGCCGGAGGACCTGCCGGGGTCCGACTCCGGCGGCTCACCGCTGCCCGGGCACCCCGTGCCCGGTGCGGACGCGGAGCCGCAGGACCATTCGCCGGCGGCTCCCGGCACGGCGCGGGAGCATGCCCCTGCCGACCCGCGGACCGCGGCCGCGTACGGCACGACCGAGCCGGTCCGTACGGTCACCGACACCCCGGGCGGAGCCGGAGGGGCGGCTCCCGCCGACGGGCACGGACCGTCCCCGGCCGGGGACGGCAGCATGGGCGGTAGCAGTGGCGGCGGCATCGGCGGTGGCGGTGGCGGTGGCAAGGTGTGCGTCGCCTGCCGTACGGGCCTGATCGACCAGGACGGCTACTGCGAGAACTGCGGCCACGCCCAGCCCCGCAAGCGGGATCACCTGGAGCAGGAGCTCGACAGCCTCGCGGCGGTCAGCGACCGCGGGCTGCGACACCACCGCAACGAGGACGCGTTCGCGGTGTCCTCCGTCGCGCTGCCGGACGGTGTGCCCGCGGTCGTCGCCGTGGTGTGCGACGGCGTGTCCTCGGCGACCCGTCCCGACGAGGCGTCCCTGGCGGCGTCGGAGGCGGCGAGCGAATCGCTGCTCACAGCACTGCCGCGGGGTACGCATCCGCAGCAGGCCATGCACGAGGCAATCCTCGCCGCGGCGCAGGCCGTCAACTCCCTGGTGGACGCCCGGAACACGGCGCAGGAGCAGGACCAGCACCGGCACCAGAACGCCCCCGCCTGCACCATCGTCAGCGCGGTCGTCGCCGCCGGCATCCTCACGGTCGGCTGGATCGGGGACAGCCGGGTGTACTGGGTGCCGGACGACCGTACGGCCCCGTCCGCCCGGCTGACCGAGGACGACTCCTGGGCGGCCCAGATGGTGGCCACGGGCCTGATGTCCGAGGCGGAGGCGTACGCGGACGAGCGCGCGCACGCGATCACCGGATGGCTCGGCGCGGACGCGTACGAACTCGACCCGCACACCGCTTCCTTCAAGCCGGACCGGCCGGGTGTGGTGGTGGTCTGCACCGACGGGCTGTGGAACTACGCGGAGGCCGCCGAGGAGATGGCCCAGGCCGTGCCGGCGGACGCCCGCTCCAGGCCGCTGCACGGCGCCCGGACACTGGTCGGCTATGCGCTGGACGGTGGGGGCCACGACAACGTAACAGTGGCGGTAGTGCCGTTCCCCGGCCCGGCCGCGGGGGCAGGATCGGCCTGAGAGCCACTCGCACACGCGTCAATCGGTCGAGCACCGGGGGAACAGCGTCTCCGATTCCCGCCTGCCCCATTGTCTACTTGTCCATATGGAGCGCCGAGGAGCGGATCAGATGGCCAACTTCGCCAAGTCGGATGTGCCGCAGTTCTCCGTCGAGGTGTACCAGAACGAGTACCTCCCCGAGGGCGGGCGCGAGGTGAACGCCATCGTCACGGTCACCGCCACGGGCGGCGGCACCAACGGAGGCATGCAGTCCGCCGCGCGGACGTACGCCCAGGGCTCGGGCCCCGACGCGGCCGTCGTCATCATGGTCGACTGCTCCGGCTCCATGGAGTACCCGCCGGCCAAGATGCGCAACGCGCGCGATGCGACCGCCGCCGCCATCGGCACCCTGCGGGACGGCGTCGCCTTCGCCGTGGTCGGCGGCACCCACGTGGCCCGCGAGATCTACCCGGGCGGCGGGCAATTGGCGACCGCCGACGCACGCACGCGTGAGCAGGCCGAGCACGCGCTGCGCAGTCTGAGCGCGAGCGGCGGCACGGCCATCGGCACCTGGCTGCGGCTCGCCGACCGGCTGCTCGCCACGGCCGACGTACCGATCCGCCACGGCATCCTGCTGACCGACGGCCGGAACGAGCACGAGGCGCCGGAGGATCTGCGTGCCACGCTCGAGGCGTGCGCCGGCCGCTTCACCTGCGATGCCCGTGGTGTGGGCACCGACTGGGAGGTCAAGGAGGTCACCGGGATCGCCTCGGCGCTGCTCGGCACCGCCGACATCGTGGCCGACCCGGCCGGGCTGGCACCGGACTTCACGCGGATGATGGAGGCCGCGATGGGCAAGGGGGTCGCGGATGTGAGTCTGCGGCTGTGGACGCCGGTGGACACCGAGATCGCGTTCGTGAAGCAGGTGGCCCCCACGGTCGAGGATCTGACCGGCCGGCGCAGCGAGGCCGGCCCGCGCGCCGGTGACTACCCGACCGGCTCGTGGGGCGACGAGTCCCGGGACTACCACGTCTGTGTACGGGTGCCTTCGGCGAACGTCGGCCAGGAGATGCTGGCCGCGCGGGCCGCGCTGATCGTTCCGCCGCCGGACGGCGGGACGCCCACGACACTGTCGCAGGGGCTCGTACGGGCGGTGTGGACCCACGACATGACCGCCTCGACCGCCATCAACCCACAGGTCGCGCACTACACGGGACAGGCCGAACTGGCCCATGTCATCCAACAGGGGCTTGATGCCCGTAAGTCGGGGGATGTGGACGGAGCGACCGCGAAGCTGGGCCGGGCCGTGCAGCTGGCCGGCGCCTCGGGGAACGACGCGACGGCGAAACTGCTGGCGAAGGTGGTGGACGTGCTCGATGTGGCGACAGGTACTGTGCGACTGAAGGCGAAGGTCGCGGAAGCCGACGAGATGACTCTCGAGACGCGCTCGACCAAGACGGTTCGCGTCAAGAAGTGATGCAATGACGGTCCGGAGGGGCCGAGGTGAGAGGGGGCTGCACCGACATGTCGACTTGCCCGAACGGACACCAGTCGGGTTCCGACGACTGGTGCGAGGTCTGCGGACACCGCATGGCCGGTGCCGGGGCTCCCGCCGGTGCCGTCCCGCCGCCACCACCGCCGGCGCCGGGGCCGCCCGGCGGGCCGCAAGCCCCCGGGGGCGGAGGCTACGGATACCCGAACCCGGGCCAGGGATACCCGGCTCCGAACCCGAACCCTGGTCAGGGATACCCGAACCCGAACACTCCTCCGGGTCTCTACGATCCGAACGCCACCGCGCAGGCGGAGCTGTGCCCGCAGTGCCGGACGCCGCGCGAGGCCCAGGCGCCCTTCTGCGAGGAGTGCCGCTACAACTTCCTGACGCACTCACCGACCTCGTACGCACCGCCGCCGTCCCCGCCGCAGCCCACTGGTCTGCCGCCCGGCTTCCAGCAGCAACAGCAGGCACCGGGTGGAACACAGGGGTTCGACTACCACAGCTCGCGGCCGTCGCAGATGAACCGCCCGGCCGAGCCGCTGGCCCCGCAGCAACCGCAACAGCCACAGCCCCCGCAACAGCCGCAGCCGCCGCCGTCCCCGCCGCAACACCAGCAGCAGCCGCCGCCGCCTCAGCAGCAGCACCAGCAGCCGCACGGAGTCCCGCAGCAGCACCAGCAGCCGCCGCACGGAGTCCCGCAGCAGGCCCCGTACCAGCAGCAGTACGCCGCCGGGCCGCCCCCGGCCCAGGGCTTCCAGGGCCAGAGCGACTGGACGCTGCCCCCGCCGGATCAGGCTCCGGGCCGGGGCCAGGCCCCGGCACAGCCCCCGCCCCCGGCACAGCCCCAGAGCCATGCCCAGAGCGCACCGCAGGCTCCGAACTACGGTGGCGGAGCGCAGCCGCAGGCCCAGCAGGCGCCTCAAGCCCCTCAAGCCCCGCCGGCTCCGCAGGCACCTCAAGGCGGCCAGGGGATGAGCTGGGTCGCGGTCGTGGGCCCGGACCGCGATTACTTCATGGCGATGATGGGTCGCAGCGGTCCCGAGGCTGCGGGCCTCAACCTCCCGGCGTACTCCCCCGCGCAGCAACTCCCGCTCACCGGCGGCCAGATCACCATCGGCCGCCGCCGCAACAGCACCGGCGAGTCGCCCGACATCGATCTGTCCCGCCAGCCGGAGGACCCGGGCGTCTCTCACCAGCACGCGTTGCTCGTCCAGCAGCCCGACGGCAACTGGTCGGTGGTCGACCAGGACTCCACCAACGGCACGACGGTCAACGGCGGCGACGAACCGATCCAGCCGTTCATCCCCGTCCCGCTGAAGGACGGCGACCGCGTCCACGTGGGCGCCTGGACCACCATCACCGTCCACCGGGCATGAGCCACCGGGGCCGGCCGGGGGGCGACGGCGCGCCGCCGGCCCCGTCGGTAACTCATGACAGTGCGACCTCGCCGCAGTAGGGGTCAACCTGCCTTCGTCGTGGTCACGTGCACCTTGGTCGGAGCACATGATCAGACGAAGGCCGCCTCAGCGTCCGGCGAATGACCAGGTGAGCGAACCAGTTCGAGACACCGTTCGAGGCCAGAGATCAAGAACAAGCTCAGGGCGAAGAGCAACTGTTCAGTCGATGATCGCGGTGGCTTCGACCTCGACCAGGATGTCGGGCCCTGCCAGGGCGGCGACGCCCACCCCTGTGAGCGGCGGGGCCAGGGTAACCCCCAGCTTCGCGGCCGCCCGAGCTACCCCCTCCACGAACAGGGGCATCTTGTCGGGGGTCCAGTCGACGAGGTAGACGGTCAGTTTCGCCACGTTGTCGAAGGAAGCACCGACCTCGGCCAGGGCCGTGCCGACGTTGAGGTAGCACTGCTCGACCTGAGCGGCGAGGTCACCTTCGCCGACCGTGACCCCATCGGCATCCCAGGCGACCTGCCCGGCGATGAAGACCAGCTTCGACCCAGTGGCGACCGACACCTGCCGGTAGAGGTCGACCTTCGTCAGTCCTTCGGGGTTTGCCAGGGTGATGGCCATGCTGCCTCCTTGTCATGGAGCCCGTGGGCTCGCTTCCACCGAACCAAGACGCTCGCGGTCTCTTGTGGTTACTTAGGAACCGTAGGAGAGTTTCCCCTGGCATGGAAGAACGCACTTTTCAGTGACTGGGGAACCTCATGGTGACTAAGCAGCTCAAAGGCTCATCCGACGAAGCAGACCTGACGCGCGCGGACTCTCTGGCGAGGGAGATCTTCTCGGACGTCGCCAACAAGTGGGCGCTCCTGATCATCGAGTCCCTCGGTGAGCGCACCATGCGCTTCAGTGAATTGCGGAACAAGGTCGAGGGCATCAGCCACAAGATGCTCACCCAAAACCTGCGCATGCTGGAGCGCAACGGCCTGGTCGAGCGGAACGTGCACCCCACCGTGCCGCCGCGGGTCGAATACACCCTCACTGAGCCGGGCCAAGCCCTCCGGGCGACCGTCGATGGAATGTGTGACTGGACCCACCGCTACTTCGGTCACATCGAGGCATCCCGCCACCGCTTCGACGCCTGACGGGTGAAGCATTCGCACGCGAAGCCATCGGCCGGGCCTCACTTGGGCAGTTCGATGGGCCGGCATAGGCGCGAAAGCCGAGGGGAGGTTGAAGAACAAGCCAAGACCTCAACACCACCCTCAAGACTTCAACTCGCCACGTCCCCATGCGTCCTGCGTCGTTCAGCGATCCCCGCCCCGCCCACCGCGTCTCAGCCCGTGAGCGGCCAGCTGTACGGACCGTCCGGGGCATCGAGCCAAGCCCATTGGCCGGAGCCTTCGACCGTGATGCCGAAGCGTTCGCGCCCGGGCCTGCGTTCGCGCTGCCAGAGGTCGTACGCCTCCCGCGGGTCGAGCCGGCCCGCGGTCAGAGTGAGCATGAAGTTGAACTGCTCGTGTCGTACGGCGCCTTGCGGCAGGTCGCCGGTGTCCAGCGGGGCCGGGTCGGGGCCGCCGCGCAGCGGGACGAAGTAGGCGGGAGTGGGCAGGAAGCGGCCCTCCGCGTGTTCCGCGTCGCTGACGCGCAGGGCGATCAGGCCGGTCGCAAGCGGGGAGAGGATGAGCCCGCCCGGCCGGCACTGGGTGAGCCAGGCGGGCGGTACGGACGTCAGGGCGCACGTCGCCAGGATGCGGTCGAAGGGGGCGCGCGAGGAGCATCCGCGCGCGCCGTCGCCGGTGACGACCGCCGGGTGGTAGCCGGCGGCCGCCAGGTGGTTCCGGGCGGATTCGGTGATCTCCGGGTCGAGGTCGACGGTGGTCACCCGCTCGTCACCGAGCCGGTGCGAGAGCAGCGCCGCGTTGTAGCCACTGCCCGCACCGATTTCCAGCACCTCGTCACCGTCGTGCACGCCGAGCGTCTCCAGCATCCCCGCCATCAGCGATGGCTGGCTGCTGGAGGAGATCAGACCGCCGTCGCGGACGCGCGTGGCCAGGGGCGTGTCACCGTACGCACCGGAGAGCCAGCGGGCCCGGGCGCGCGGGTCGGGGGCGTCGCGCCACAGCCGCTCGAAGCCGGACTCGCCGCTCACGTAGCTCACGTAGTAGTACGGCACGAAGAGGTGGCGCGGCACCTCTTCGAAGGCCGCCCGCCATGCCGGGTCCGTGAGGCCGCCGTTCGCGACGATCCGGCGGACGAGCGCGGCCCGCGCTCTCTCGGCCGACACATCCGCGCCCGGGTCGTCCTCCCCTGCCCGACGGTCGGCCATCTGATCCGTACGGCTCTCCGCGCTCATGCCTCCACTGTGCTGCGCGCAGCTTTTCGGCGCGACACCGCGCGTCCCGGCACTTCCGGAATTCGTGCGGAACGTGTCAGCCGCGAGAGGGCCGTGAGGGCCGGGATACGACAGCCGGGGCGGTCCGGCTGCCGCTCCGTTTCGTCAGCGCTGACAGTGGGTGGCTGCCGGTCGCCCCTCAGCCCGCCGTCGGCTCACCCGCCGGAGGACGCCCGACCTGTACATCCCCTATATCGGTTATGCGGGTGTATCGGTTATGAGGGTCCTAGGCCCCCTGTCCTCGGCCGGACCGTCTGAGACCATGGGAGGGTGAACGAGATTCCGCGTGGCACGGTGCAGCAGCAGACCTTCTACGAGCAGGTCGGCGGGGAGCCGACCTTCCGACGGCTGGTGCACCGCTTCTACGAAGGGGTCGCGGGGGACCCACTGTTGCGGCCGATGTACCCGGATGCGGACCTCGGACCGGCCGAGGAGCGGCTCGTGCTCTTCCTCATCCAGTACTGGGGCGGCCCGCGTACCTACAGCGACAACCGGGGGCACCCTCGGCTGCGCATGCGACACGCGCCGTTCACGGTGGACCGGGCCGCACACGACGCGTGGCTGGGCCATATGCGGGAGGCGGTCGACGAGCTGGGGCTGCCGCCGGAGCTCGAGGCGCAGCTGTGGAGCTACCTCACCTATGCCGCCGCCACGATGATCAACACTGCGGAATGAGCGCCACCGCTCGGGAAGCGGTCGGTCCAGCAGACGTCGAACCGGCGGCCGGTGGTCCGGCGGACCACGATCGGCCGGGCTTCGACCGGACGGCCCTTGATCCCGCAGACATTGATGCCTCAACCTCTGAGTGCACAGGACCTGATCGCGTGGCCCTGGGTACGGCAGCTCCGGATCCGGCAGCTCCGGGTACGGCGGTTGCTGGTGCGTGCGTTCCCGGTACGGCGGATCCCGGTACGGCGGATCCCGGTACGGCCCTCCTTGATCCGTCGGACGAGGCCTTCGCCCGGGACCCCTTCCCGTACTACGCCGCGCTGCGCTCGCAGGGACCCGCGGCCCGGATCCCGCTGGCCAATGGCACATACGCCTGGCTGATCACCGGATACGAACAGACGCGGGCGGTACTCGCCGACCCCCGGTTCTCGAACGTGCCGCCGCAGGCCGCGGGCCGCCCCAAGCCCGACTCCCCGGCGCAGCGCGCCCGCGCGTGCCTCGCCCGCCACATGCTCAACTCCGACGCCCCTGACCACACCCGGCTGCGCAGGCTGACCGCCGCGGCCTTCACCCCACGCCGGGTCGACGCGTTGCGCCCACGCATCGAGGAGCTGACGGCGGGGCTCGTACGGGATCTGGTGGCGCGGCTGGAGCGGGACGGCTCGGCGGATCTGGTCGACGCCTTCGCGTTCCCGCTGCCGGTCCTGGTGATCGGCGAGGTGCTCGGCGTGCCCGAGGCGCACCGTGACGACCTGCGGAAGTGGACCTACCGGGTGGGCTCCCCGGCTGACGCCCTCCCCCAGGGCGAGGTCGACACCGCATGGACGCAGCTGCACGCGTACTTCACCGCGCTGATCGCAGAGAAGCGGTGCACGCCGGGCGACGACCTGTTCAGCGCGCTGGTGCACGACTCGACGGAGGGCGGGCTCGACGACGGCGAGCTGCTGGCGATGGCCTTCCTCCTGCTCTTCGCGGGCTATGAGACCACCATGAATCTGCTGGCCTCGGCCTCACTGTTGCTGCTCAGCCACCCGGACGAACTCGCGGCGGCACAGCGGGACCCGGCCCGCTGGACCGCCGTCGTCGAGGAGTCGCTACGGCACGCGAGCCCGCTCGAGGGAACGACCTGGCGGCGGACGACGGACCCGGTGGATCTGGGCGGGGGAGCGCGCATTCCGGCAGGCGCCTCGGTCCTCGCCGTCCTCGCCGCCGCCAATCGGGACCCGGCCCGCTTCCCCGACCCGGACGCGTTCCGGCCCGGCCGCTATGCGGTTGCGACGACGAACCGGACGCAATCCTGTCCGGCCGCGTACGCACCACCCCACAGGAACCGGGACACCAGGAACGCGCCGGCCACCACGGCCGGGCCCGACGCAGGCTCCACCGCCACGGACAGGCCGCACGCGGGCTCCGGCGTCACGGACGGGACAGGCGCGGATTCAAGCGTCACGGACAGGACGGACGCGAGCTCCGACGGCACAGCCCATCCCCACGCGGACACGGCCGCCGCCGACACGTCCGGCGCGTCCTCGGCCTCCGACGCGAGCGTCGGCGCCCCTGGACCGGCAGCCGATCCGTACGGGACGCGTGCCGCGCCGCATGCGGCCTTCGGGCACGGCCCGCACTTCTGCGTCGGCTCCCGGCTGGCCCGGCTGGAGGCCGCCGTCGCGCTGCCGCTGCTCTTCGACGCCCTGCCCGGACTGCGTCTGGCCGTCGATCCGGCGGAACTCCCCTACCGGCCGGGCCTGTTGGTACGCGGCCCCAGGCAGCTACCCGTCACACAGGCGTGACGGCCAGACCCGGAAGTCCCGCGCGGCGGACGGCGATCGAACCGTAAGACGTACGCAGCCGCAGCCAACCGCCCGCGGCCAGCAGGACCGGTGACTCTGCGGGCGTGGGCGCGAGTACCGTCGTGGCGACCCCCGCCGCCCCATTGCCGCGCCCGAGCGCCGGGCTCGAGGCGCAGGACACAGCGGCTTCGGCGGGCAGCCGTCGCAGGAACCCCAGCGACTGCGCAGCGTGAACGGCCCTCAGCGGGAGGTCGGTGCCGCCGAGCGTGCGCGACCAGATCTCGCGGCCGATCCGGTCGAGCTGTGCGCGGGTGCGGTGCTCCTCCGGGAGCGCCTCGGTGCGAGCCCGGAACTCGGAGACCGCGGTTGAGACCACCCGCCGGACGTCCTCCGGCCCCGGCAGGCCCTCGACCCGTTGCCAGCCGCCGCGCGGCGGCAGCATCCCGGCCCACGGCGGACCCGTGACCGGCTCCGGAACGGTGACCGCCAGGCCTCCGGTGGACTTCGCCGAGGTCGACGCGGAGGCCGATGCGGGGGTCGATGCGCCCGCCGACACCCCCATCGACGCAGTGGTCGATTCGGCCATCGGCGCCGTGATCGATTCGGCAGTCGGCGCGGTGGTCGATTCGACCGTCGATGCACTGGTCGGCTCGGTGGTCGGCGCATCGGCGGCCGACGAGCCCGCGGGCGGTGCATCGGCCCTCTGCGGACCGGCCACCGCCGGATCCACGCCCTGCGGGACAGCCGCCGACGGCGCCGCCGCGAGCGCGGCGTCGAGCGCGTCCGCCAGTTGCCCCGCCGAGACCGTCACATCCAGTGGGCCCGGCCCCCCGGGGCCCTCCGGCCTGCCCGGAGCGACCCCGGCCGCGAGCCGTGCCGTACGGATGGCCAGCACCTCGAAGGAGGCCGGTCTGCCGAAGACCGCCAGCACTCCCCCACCCGACTGCAGGCGCACTGCCGCGCGGCGGTCGTAGTGGAGCAGCCGGGCCAGGAAGGCGGCGAGATCCGCCGTCTCCCGGGCGTCGGCCAGGTGCAGCGCTGTCATGCCGCGACGGCCCCCTCGGGGGTCTTCACGCCGTCGTCCATGTACTCCTCGAGGAGGGTGCGCTCCTCGGCGGTGATCCGGCGCGGCCGGGCCTTGGCGAGGTTGTACGGCACGACGATCGTCGAGGCGCGGACGTAGACCTGCTCGGCGTCCTTCACCTCGTACGCCACCGTCAGCGAGGCCGCGGTGATCTTCGTGACCCACGTCTCGACGACGACCGGTTCGTGCCGGTGGATCAGCGGGCGCAGATAGTCGATCTCATGCCGCGACACGACAGAACCGCCGGTGAAGGAGTCACTGCCCTCCCCCGGCGCCAGCCGGAACATGAAGTCGATCCGCGCTTCCTCCAGATAGCGGAGGAAGACCACGTTGTTCACATGGCCCAGCGCGTCCATGTCCGACCAGCGGAGGGGGCAGGAGTAGATGTGCCGCACCATCAGCCCCGGGTCAGCTTCTTGTACGTGGCGCGGTGCGGACGGGTCGCGTCCGCACCGAGCCGCTCGACCTTGTTCTTCTCGTACGAGTCGAAGTTGCCCTCGAACCAGAACCACTTGGACTCGCCCTCGTAGGCGAGGATGTGGGTGGCGACGCGGTCCAGGAACCACCGGTCGTGGGAGACCACCACGGCGCAGCCGGGGAACTCCAGCAGCGCGTTCTCGAGCGAACCCAGGGTCTCGACGTCGAGGTCGTTGGTCGGCTCGTCGAGGAGCAGCAGGTTGCCGCCCTGCTTGAGGGTGAGCGCGAGGTTGAGGCGGTTGCGCTCACCGCCGGACAGGACGCCCGCGGGCTTCTGCTGGTCCGGGCCCTTGAAGCCGAACGCGGAGACGTACGCCCGCGAAGGCATCTCGACCTGACCGACGTTGATGTAGTCCAGCTCGTCGGAGACGACAGCCCACAGCGTCTTCTTGGGGTCGATGTTGGCGCGGTTCTGGTCGACGTAGGAGATCTTGACCGTGTCGCCGACCTTGATGCTGCCGGAGTCCGGCGTCTCGAGGCCCTGGATCATCTTGAACAGGGTCGTCTTGCCGGCACCGTTCGGGCCGATCACGCCGACGATGCCGTTGCGCGGCAGGGTGAAGGAGAGGTCGTCGATGAGGACCTTCTCGCCGAACGCCTTGGAGAGGTTCTCGATCTCGACCACGACATTGCCCAGACGCGGGCCCGGCGGGATCTGGATCTCCTCGAAGTCCAGCTTCCTGGTCTTCTCGGCCTCGGCGGCCATCTCCTCGTAGCGGGTCAGTCGCGCCTTGGACTTGGCCTGGCGGCCCTTGGCGTTGGAGCGGACCCAGTCCAGCTCCTCCTTCAGGCGCTTGGCGCGCTTGGCGTCCTTCGCGCCCTCCACCTTGAGGCGGGTGGCCTTCTTGTCCAGATACGTGGAGTAGTTGCCCTCGTACGGGTGGGCACGGCCGCGGTCGAGCTCGAGGATCCACTCGGCGACGTTGTCGAGGAAGTACCGGTCGTGAGTGACGGCGACGACGGTGCCGGGGTACTTGGCGAGGTGCTGCTCCAGCCACTGCACGGACTCGGCGTCCAAGTGGTTGGTGGGCTCGTCGAGGAGCAGCAGGTCGGGCGCCTCGAGCAGCAGCTTGCACAGCGCGACGCGGCGGCGCTCACCACCGGAGAGGTTGGTCACCGGCCAGTCACCGGGCGGGCAGCCGAGGGCGTCCATGGCCTGCTCGAGCTGGGTGTCGAGGTCCCAGGCGTTGCTGTGGTCGAGGGCTTCCTGGAGCTTGCCCATCTCATCGAGCAGCGCGTCGGAGTAGTCGGTGGCCATCTGCTCGGCGATCTCGTTGAACCGCTTGAGCTTGGCGATGGTGTCGGCCGCGCCGTCCTGGACGTTCTCCAGCACGGTCTTGGACTCGTTGAGCGGGGGCTCCTGGAGGAGCATGCCGACCGAGTATCCGGGGGCGAGGAGGGCGTCGCCGTTGGAGGGCTGCTCGAGCCCTGCCATGATTTTGAGCACCGTGGACTTACCGGCGCCGTTGGGGCCCACGACACCGATCTTCGCGCCGGGCAGGAAGCTCAGCGTGACGTCGTCAAGGATCACCTTGTCGCCGTGCGCCTTGCGCGCCTTGCGCATGGTGTAGATGTACTCAGCCAAGAGAAACCGTCCGGCAATCGATGTGTGGGCAGATACGCCCTCCCCATCTTGCCGTAACGCTCGCGCTGTACGGAAACCAGATAGGGCTGCTCCCCGGCAGCGGCCCACGCCCGAAGCCCCCGCACAGCGCCTCTACGGGCCCCCGCGCAGGCGCCCCACCACGAATTCCGCACGCCGGCCCCGGGCCGCAGAACCGGGAGTCCCCCGCGCCGGACCCGGGCCGCTGGGCCGGGGTCCGCACACTGGCCCCAGGCCCGGTGGCGGGATCCGCACACTGGCCCCAGGCCGCGGCGGCGGGGTCCGCACGCTTGCACCGGGCCACGTGGAGGGCGTCCGCACGCTGACGCCGGCCCGCGGGGACGGGATCCGCAGCCGGCCCCAAGCCCCAGAACCGGCCCGGAGGATCCGGCACGAGCCGCCCCCGAGCAGTGGGGCCTGCGGGACTGCGCCGCAGGCCCCACTGCTGAGCCGTGCACAGGCCCCGGGCCGCGGAGCGGGCGTGGAGGCGTGACCGGCTATGGAAGATCGGTTGCGGGCTGCGGGGGCCGTCGCGGGCCCTGTCCGCAGGACCCAGCACGAGCCCCGCCACGGAGACCATCTGCCGGGCTCGGCCGCAGGCTCGCGAGAACCCGAGCGGCCAGACCGGCCCCGGGCCCCGCCAAGGACCCGAACCGCCAGACCTTCCCAGGGTCACGTGCAGGCCGGCGCGGGGGCGGCGGGCGCGCCGGGCCCGGTCATGCAGGGCTCGGGTGCGGGCCGGGTACGCGCAGGGCCGGGACCCCATGGGGTCCCGGCCCTCCGTCACACTCCGCAGTGACTCACGCCACGGGGATGACCTGGTCTACCGACCAAGTGGTCACTCGCCCGCCGTCGCCCGCCGCTTCCGCAGGAAGAAGACGGTGCCGCCGCCGACCGCGAGGAACGCTACGGCGATGCCCGCGATCATCGGGGTGGCGTTGCTGCTGCCGGTCTCGGCGAGGTCGCCCTCACCGCCCGTGGAGCCACCGTCGGAACCGCCGGTCGTGGCCGCGCTCGGCTCGGAGACCGGCTCGTCGGTGCCGCCGCTGGGGATTTCGGCGGTCTTGCAGTCGAGGACCCCGGAGAACTTCTTCTCGAAGCCGTTCGGACCGGTGATGGTGAAGTCGTAGGCCTGGTCCTCCGTCACCGGGACGGTGACGGTCTCGGACTTGCCGGCCTCGATGGTGTGCTTGGTGCCCTGCAGCTCGAAGGTGAACGGCTCATCGCCCTCGTTGGAGGCCGTGATGTCTACGCCGCCCTTGGCGCAGTTCTTCTCCGCGGTCAGTGCCGGGCTCGCGCCCTTCTTGGCCCAGTTCGCGGTGGCGGTGGCGGTAACGGTGCTGTCGCTGGAACCGGCCAGGATCTGGGTCTGGCTCTTGGTCTCACTGGCGAAGGCACGGCCGACGGGCACCGTGGTGGTGGCCTGGACCGTCAGCGAGGAGGAGCCGTCGGGGGTACCGGTCGGTACGTCGAAGAACAGCTCGCTGCCATTCAGGGCGCTGGTGACCGGCTTGCCGTCCTTGTTGACAACCTTGACGCCGGTGCCGGCGGCAGCCGCGTCGGGAGTGACCGTCACATTGGCGGCGTCGGTGTTGACCTTGATCGGGCCGAGCCGGTCGCCGGACTTGCCGGAGACGGCGGCCGGGTCGAGGGTCAGTGAGGCCTTCGGCTCATCGAGGTCCTTGGCGCTCTTCTCGAGGAAGTCGGCGAGCTTCTCGGCCTCGGGGTCGACGGCGTCGACCTTCACGTGGTCCGAGTAGCGCCAGATCGCGACCTGGGTGCCCGCGGCCGCGGTCTTCTCGCTCAGCGTGCCCGTACCGGCGCTGCTCGCAAGCTTGCTGAGGTCATTCACCTGCGGGTAGGAGTTCTGCAGGATCCAGCGGATCTTGCCCGCGTCGGCGTTGTTGTGCAGCGACGAGGCGCTCCAGGGCACCTCCTTGTACTCCGCCTGACGCTGCGTCGGGTTGTGAATGTCGATGCAGTACGTCTGGAGCGTGCCGCCGCCGTCGACGTTCATCTCGAAGAGGCCCGCGCCGACGCGCTGGTCCTTCGCGCCCTCCGGGTGGATCACGGCGAAGTCGGAAGTCTTCAGACCGCCGAGGGTCGCGGTGGCGCCGCCCTGGTGCGGGGTGGTGTCATCGGCCGCGGCCGGACCAGCGGTGGCTATCGCGCCGGCCGCGACCAGGCCGGAGGCCAGGACCGCGGCGGCGAGGCGGGCAGAGCCCAGCCTGCGTACAGAAATCATGGATTTCCCCTCCGGGCGAGGCGGTCGCGGGGGATGCGCCTCGCATGAACAAACTCAAGTGCCCCGTGAGTACGTTCGGATCTTAAGGAGAATGGGCAACACGGTCCCCACGAATCACAGTCAGCAACCGATCCGAATCGGAATCGTTATCGCTGAGCCCGTGTCTGACCTGGGATTATCGACAAATCCGCGTCTTAAACCCGGTTGTTTCGGCGACAGTTTCCGCAATACAGACCAATGAGGTCGCAGTGTCCCAGAGACAAAGAACCCGGACATGGCCAATCTGCGGTCAGGAGCGGTAACTCGACGCCGTGAGCGCGGGGTTGGCCTCGGCGACCCGGCGGAACACCGACGTACCACACGCCAGGTCGTGCCCCAGCGCTATCGCCTCGATCTCCGCCGCCGACCGGAGCTTCCCGCCGTACTCGTCCTCCCGTATGTGCAACCGCCCCTGGACGACGAGCGGTTCTCCCAGCGACACCGAGCTGGCCACATTGGCGGCGAGCGACCGCCATGCCCACACCGTGTAGTAGCTGATGTGCCCCTCGGTCCAGGCTGCTCGCCGCCGGTCCCAGCGGCGAGCAGTCGCCGCCAGTCGGAAGCGCGCCACCGGAACACCGTCTTCCGTCTCCCGGAAGTCCACCCCTGTCGCCGCGTTGCCCACCACAGTCACCGTGGTTTCGTGCATCTCGTGCATCCGGACCGCCTCCCCCGACCAGTCATTCGCTGTGTCCCGCACTCCATGCTGCACGCGATCCCGAACAGCCGCTGAGCCCTGTGGACAAGCGCCCGGTTGTGCACAACTCCGTCACCCCTGCGGGAGCTTGCGCCGCACCGACGGACGGCCGCGGCGCCGCGGGACCGCGGACCGCGCGGCGCCCAGCTGACCAGCCGGCACAGATACACATCGGTCCAAGCGGCCCAACGGCGCAGGTGCACCCAGCTGCACCCAGCTGCACCCATGACGGGTACGCGACCGCCCCGCCCCCACTGCCCAACCATCCAGCTGCCCGACTACCCCGCTACAGCAGAGTCGCCGGCCCGGAGCCTCCCGCCGCGACCACGTACTGATCGCGCACCTCGCGGTAGCGCAGCAGCTCCGCGGCCACCGGCTCCAGCACCCGCCTCCGCCCGCAGGAGGCCGCCGCGCCCCGCAACCGCCGTTCCGCCTCCTGCCCGTACCGGCGAGCGGGCCCGCTCGCCGCGGCCCGGCAGCACCACGCCAGTGCAGGCCCGCTCACCACTCCGACGCCCATCAGCAGAGCCGGCAGCAGCCATCCGTCGCCCGGCCCTTGCACCACGGCGCCCACCAGCCAGAGCGCGCCGACGGCTTGGAGCACCAGCAGTACCCCCTGGAGCGCCGACGCCGCTGCCCACCAGCCCGGCCCGGCCGGCCGTGCGGTACCGGCCGCCTGCACCGCGGCGGCCTCGTCCAGCGCGTCCGGCAGCCGCTCCGCGCCCCGTACCGCGGTGTCCCGCACGATCTGGGCCCAAGCGTCGGGCAGTCCCTCCGACGCCTCGTCGGCCACCGTCCGAACGGCCTGTTCCACGATGGCGCGGGCGGTGCACGGCGCCTGCCCCGCCGTGGAACCGGCCCGGTTCCCGGCCTGCTCAGCGGGCGCCGGGCCCGGCGAGCGCTTGGCCTCGTACCACCGGCGCAGCTGGGCCCAGGGCGCGCCACAGGCCAGTTCCGCGTACCGCTGCCACTCACGCTGCGCCGCCTGCCCGGCGGCCACCGCGCCCACCGCATCCGCCAGCCGGTCCTCGAAATCCGCGCGCGCCTGTTCGGTCAGCCCGGTGCGCCCGTCGGCCAGATAGACCTGGCGCAGCCGCTCAGCCGCACCGTCGACGTCCGCGGCGAGCCTGCGCTCGGCGGCGCCGCCCTCCGCGCTGAACCGGCCCAGCTGACGGCGGAGTTCCGCGACTCCCTCACCGGTGAGGGCCGAAACGGGCAGTACGGTCGCCCCCGGCTCGCCGTGCTCGCCGAGCGCGAGCCCGTCCTCGTCCAGCAGCCGCCGCAGATCGTCCAGGACCTGGTCGGTGGCCTCACCCGGCAGCCGGTCGATCTGGTTGAGGACCACGAAGGTGACCTCGGCGTAGCCGGCGAGGGGCCGCAGATAGCGCTCGTGCAGCACCGCGTCCGCGTACTTCTCGGGGTCCACGACCCACACCACCGCGTCGACGAGTTCGAGCAGTTGGTCGACCTGCTCGCGGCGTCCTGCGACGGCCGAGTCGTGGTCGGGCAGGTCGAGGAGTACGAGGCCGCGCAGCACCGATTCGTGCAGCCGTTGCGGCCGGCGGCGCAGCCGTTGCGGGATGCCGAGCCTGTCGAGCAGCCCGTCCGCGCCCTCGGACCAGGTGCAGGCGACGGGCATGGAAGTGGTCGGCCGGCGCACGCCCACCTCTGAGAGCGGTGCTCCGACGAGGGCGTTGAACAGGCTCGATTTGCCGCTGCCGGAGGCTCCGGCGATGGCGATGACGGTGTGGTCCAGGGAGAGCCGGTGGCGGGCGGCGGCCTCCTCCAGTACGCGGGCGGCCTCGGCGAGCGTCCGGGTGTCCAGCCTGGCGCGCGACAGCCCGATGAGCTCGCGCATCGCCTCGAGTCGGACGCGCAGCCCGCGGCTGTACCCGCCACCCCGCCCGGTGGATGCCCCAGGGGCGCGTACGGCGGGCGTGCGTCCGCCCTCCACGCCGGGGTACTCCGGGCGGGGCGGTACGACGCCGGTGTCCTGTCCGGCGCGCGGCTCGCGGAAGTGCGCCGGGTGCCCGCAGTCACCTTCCTCCGCAGGACCACCCCGCTCGGGCGCACGGCGGGCGATCAGCCCGTCGTCCCATGCCCTGGAGGCGTCGCCATTGCGGGGGTCCAGGGGCGCCCCGTCATCGGTGTACGCCCCTGCCGACCGCTGTCGCGCCGTGGCGCCGGGAGCGCTTGTGGCGCCGGGAGCGCTTGTGGCGCCGGGCGGGCGTACGTCCTGCGAGCGTGCGTCCTGATGGTCCGCCGGGTCGGCACCGCCATCCCCGGGTGGCTGATCTGCGGGCATCGCGCGCTCCGCGGGCACCTTTTGCTCACCCGGCGCCTGCCCGGCCCCCGCCTGGGGGTCGAAGGCTCCCCATGGGTCGTGGTCGGAGGGAGCGGGGCCGGGTCGGTCCGTGGGCTGCCCGGGGTCACCGGGCCGGTCGGTGGCGGCGGATGTCACCGCGGTCACCTCTCCTTCTGCAGTACGGACAGTGCGGCAATCAGTGCGGCTTGCTGTTCGGGGGCGACGTCGAGGGCGTCCAGCGGGGCCAGGCGACGGTCGCGCTCGCCGCTCAGGACGCGCTCCAGGCACCGGGTCAGCAGCCGTTCGCCCTGGTCCACCAGCCGTACGGCCGCCTGAGCACCCAACGTGTCCGCGAGCGCGTCGCCCGCCGCCCGGCCCCGGACACCGCCCAGCAGCGCGGCGCCCAGCAGGACTGCGGCACGGTCGGCGTCCGCACCGGTGGGGCGCTCGAGGCCGTGTACCTCCTCGTCCGCCAGCTCCTCCAGGCAGCGCCGCCAGCGCCGTACGGCAATTCCGATCCGGCCCGCGGATTCCGCGGCTCCCAGCCTGCTGCCGATTTCGTTCGCGGACACCGGTGTCCGGCCCTGCCGCCAGGCCTGCTCGGTGCGCTCGTCGGCGTCGGCGACCGCGCAGCACAGCAGGGCGGCGAGGCTGTCGGAGAGTGCGTCGAGGAACTCGCCCGCTCCGCTGTCGTGGGGAAAGCCGCGCCACCGGGTGAGGGCGTTGCCCGCGAGCACCCCGCCCGCGGAGAGCTCACACCGGACCCGCGCGGCCGCCTCGCCGTAGGCCACCTCGACGCAGTTGGCCAGGCGCATCGCGGCGGCGTGCTGCGCCGCGGCTGCCGCGGCGAGCGCCGGCAGCCGGGAGTTGAGCGAGTTGATCACCCCGCGGGCCGTACGGGCCGTGGCGATGGCACGGGCCTCCGGATCCTGCGCGCGGTGAACGAGCCAGTCGCGCAGACCGGCCACGGCGTTGGCGGGCAGCAGACCTCGGCCCACGCCTGCGGACTCGGGCAGTTCGGGGATGGTGAACCGGGGCGCGTCCCTGAACCCGGCCTTGTCGAGGAGCGCGCCGTACTGGCGGGAGACGTCGGCGACAACTTGATGCGGCACGCGGTCGAGCACGGTGACGAGGGTGGCGTCGTACTCCTTGGCGGTGCGGAGCAGATGCCAGGGCACCGCGTCCGCGTACCGTGTGGCGGTGGTGACCAGCACCCAGATGTCGGCGGCGCAGATCAGCTCGGCGGCCAGTTCGCGGTTGCGGGCGACGAGGGAGTCGACGTCGGGCGCGTCGAGGAGGGCGAGACCGGGCGGCCAGGTGTCGACGGTCTCGACGCGCAGCGCGGGCGGCTCGTCGTCGTTCCCGGCGACCGCCTCGTAGTCGTATGTGTCGTACGTGTCATACGAGTCGTAGTCGTACCCGTCGCGGGCGTCATCCGGGAGTCGCTGGCCACGCTGATGGTGTGAGCCGTCAACGGACTGCATGCAGACCCGGGTGAGGTTCGGCAGCACGCGCTGTCCGGTGAACCAGTGGTGATCGTCGGGATGGCAGACGAGGACCGGAGTGCGGGTGGTGGGTCGGAGCACTCCGGCCGCGCTGACCTGGCGGCTGGCAAGCGAGTTGACGAGCGTGGACTTGCCGGCGCCGGTGGAGCCTCCGATGACCGCCAGGAGCGGCGCATCGGGGGCGCGGAGCCGGGGAACGAGATAGTCATCCAGCTGTGCGAGGAGTTCGGCGCGGTTGCGACGGGCGCGAGCCGCTCCCGGCAGGGAGAGCGGGAAGCGGGCGGCGGCGACACGGTCGCGCAGAGCGGACAGTGCATCGAGCATTTGGGGTCGTACGTCCAAGGTCGCCACATGCGAAGAATGCCCAATTTTGGAATCGTTTTGAAGCGTATGACCGCCCTGCGCGCCGACCGGAGCAACGTGTTACTGGTGTGACTTCTGGGGCTCAGGCATAACGAGTGCACAACACCCCTCGCCTGGGACGCGAAAAGCGATGCACGATTCGTACCTGCCTGCGATTATCGGGACCGCTTCACCGAACCTCCACAACGTGTCACGGAGGTGAAGCAACCGGGACCAGGCGTACGGAGCCCTATCCTTGTCCCGGTCACCGCGGCCACTTCCGGCCCCCGTAGCTCAGTGGATAGAGCAGGCGCCTTCTAAGCGCTTGGCCGCAGGTTCGAGTCCTGCCGGGGGCGCATCTTCCTTCCCGTCTACAGCCCGCTCATGGCGGAGGGCTTTTTCGCAGGTCAGACACTGCAAGCTCGCGGATTCTGCGGGGCCGGTCAACCTACTCGAGCTGAGCAGGTCGACCGGCCCCGTCCGGCTGTCACCGGGTTTCTGCGGGTGGCCACGGTGAATACACGGTGGCGTTTTCTGGGGTCCGCCCGTCGGTCCTCGGTGTGCAAGTCCGGCAGACCGCCTTCCGCGTCGATGCACTTTTCAAGATCACTCAGGTGTCCGACGACGCACCGGGCGTGGACGGCGAGGAGGACCGGGACATTGTTGCCCGTCCACTCACAGGGGGCCGACGGCAGGGGGATGGAGATCGGGAGGACGCGCACAGCGGCGTCCGAGCATGCGATCGCGCTCTACCAGCGCCATGGACTTGAGGATGCCGGACAGGTCGGTGATGTGATGCCCGGCGGGCAGAGAGAACACGTCATGGCAAAGACGCTCGCTTCTTAGCGCTCATCGACCGTCCCACCGGCGGCTGCCCGACTTCGCGGACCGGCGTAGGTGTCCGAGGCTGGACCCGGGGCTCGCTCCGGGCAGTCGGTCGGCTGATCGTCCCGCCCACCCCCCGACTCGCTTGTCGTACAAAGTGGTTCGCTCTGTATCGTGATCCACCGAAATCGACCATGGGATGCCGCCAGGCATCCCGCACGAATCGGGGATCATCAAGTGAAGAAGCTCCTGACCACCGCGGTCGCGGCCGTGGCCATCGCCACCCTCGGGGCCACCGCCCAGGCCGCGAGCGCCGCGGCCCCCATCAAGCTCGTCGCCGGCCCCTTCTCCACCAAGGCGAAGTGCGTGCGCTACCTGGGGAGCAACCACGACCCGGACCTCAAGTGCCAGTACTTCCAGCAGAGTGCGGACGGTGAGCTGAGCAAGGGCTGGTACGTCCGCGAGTACTGATCCAACGCCCCGGAACAGGGGGCCGACGGTTACGTCGTCGGCCCCCTCTTCCGTCTATGGGGACGCTGGAGGAGCCTCGCAGCCCCGCTCAGGCGTCCGAGGCAACCCTGATATGACTTGCGCTGCCGAGCGAGGAGGTCGACCCCGACCGGTCTGCCTGCGCCGAGCAAGGAGCCCTGACTCCCCGTCAGGAAAGCTGCCGTCATCGTTGCGGTGTCGGGAAGGCGACCGGGCTGCGGTTGCCTTCCCGGTTCACCGCGCGGACGCCGAAGAAGACGTTGTCCTTCGACAGATCGACCATATGGCTCGTCGCGGCGCCGACCTTGATCACATGGGTCCACTCCGGCGCGGTCGTCTCGCGCCACACCACCTCGTACCCGGCCAGGTCGGGTTCCGTACCGCGCTCCCACACCAGCTCCGTGGAGTTGGTGAGCACGCTGGTAGTGATCTTCGCGCCGCGCGGGGGGCCCGGCGCCTGGGCGAGGGTCCACAGGGCCGCGGCGTTGACGCGGGCCACGCGCGCGATGTAGCCGAAGTCGCAGAACCCCGGCAGGCCGCCGTACCGCTTGCCGTCCTCGACGCGTACGTCCTGGTGCTGGTGCGCGAAGTCCTCGGCCGGTTCGGTGAAACGGGCCGCGGAACAGCCGCGTTCGAGGAAGAGGAAGGGGATGTGGTCGCCGCCACGCAGCACAGTCCGCCGGGCAGCAACGCTTCAGGGGCTCGCTTCAGGGGGCTTCCGTGTCCGCTGCCGAGCCGTCGCCGCCCTGAAGGCGCGCCAGAGCCAACGCTTCGATCACCGTCTCGGCGGCGCGCACGTAGGAACGTGCTCCCTCCGGTGTCAGGGCGACATCACCCTCGTGTACGACTCGGTTTCTCAACATCTGCAGGTCGTTCGCGACGCGGTGCAGATCCGCGTTGAGCAGACCGTCACGGCCTGCCGTGTTCAGTGCCTGCCCCGCCTGCGGCGGCTTTCCGCTTCGCTGCTCCGGCATCGTTTGTACGAGAGCGTCCGACAGCGCTCGCCACGCCCCCAGCACCGCTTTCGTGGGGTCCAGGTCCGCCTGGCGTCGCAGGACAGCGAAATCCTTCGCAGGTGACTTCGACTCCGCGTAACGGGGAGACTCCTGCGGCCCGGGCGGCCCGGGCGGCCTGGGACCACCTGGGGCCGGGACCCCGGGGCCCTGCGTTGCCGGTTGCTGCTGCGCCGGACCAGGGGATCCATAAGTCGGCCAGGACGGCCCCGTCGCAGCAGGAGGTGGCATCTGGCCGACCACCTCGGCTGCCAGTTCCTGGGAGACCTCATCGGCCTCTTGAGCGATGGCACCGGCTTGTTTGTCGAACAGCGTGACCGTACCCACCGGTGTCTCCACCGACTCCAGACGGTCGAAGAGGGCGCCGACCTGCTTCTTGAAGAGCACACCCAGAACAAGCACGATCACGGGCCAGATGAGTACGCGCAGATACTCCAGGGCCAACGTCCAAGACATCCCCGCATCTTGTCAGACGGCCGGTGCACGGGGAGTTGGCTTCGCCTCGCGCTCCCCGCCGCCCGGCCGCCCCGCCGCCCCCGCTCGCGGTGATGTCGGTCCCAGCCGACAACTTGCGTCAGTCAGTACCAGCAGAGCCGGAAAGGCCAGGTGCGACTGACGCTCTGCCTCTCGAAGCTCGGCCGGTAGGCGAGACCATCGCCCTGCTCACGCGCGCGTGCCCGGCCGGACAACGACGCGTACACGGCGAGGAGCGAGAACAGACATCCGGCTCGCCACGGGTGGTCGGAGGCTGAGGCACGCGAGCCCCCAGCGCGTCCCGGTCATGCCTCGTCGGGGCAGATGATGAAGTCCGGGAAGGCCCGCCGACTGGGCCGGCCACCCATCTCATGGATCGCACGGCACAGGTCGCGCAACTGGTCGACGGTCATCTCCAGCGGCGGCTCGTCCGGCTGGTACGTGGTGCGGACGGGATAGTCCACGCCCGGTCGGCCGGCCATCTCGATGTGGCAGCCGAGGACGTGCGTGACCGGTCGGGTGTCGGCGAACGCGACCAGGCGGTCGATCGTGCGGCCGAAGGCGGACCAGTCCTGCACGTACAGCCGGCCGGGGTAGACCGTGTCCCCGGTGAGCAGGAATCCGGTGTACGGGTCGTAGAACGTGACAGCCGCCTCATGGTGCCCGGGGGTGGCCAGGCACTCCAGCACCCGGCCTCCGAGGTCGACCCGGGCCGGCCTGCCGGGGTCGTCACCGAAGCCGAAGTACTGCCAGGCGCTGCTCAGTTCGGCGTCCACCACGACGGTGTCGGGGCGGACGGCGAACTGGGAGTCGCCCGCGATGTGGTCGCTGTGGGCGTGGGTGTGCAGGACGAGCAGTGGGTAGCTGTCCCGGGGGTACCGGGCGAGCCGGTTGCCGATCAGTTCGTCGACCACCCGACGCAACGGGAAGTACTCGGCGGACGAGGTGGCGCCGGTGTCGATGAGCACGGCCCGGGTGTTGCCGAGCATCAGGAACATGAACGGTGCCTCGTAATGGACCGCCATGTTCTGCCGCATGATGAACGTGTGTTCGTCGTAGGCATATACCTGGATCTCGGGGTCGGTGTCGTGCTTGGCCGACGGTGATCCGTGGATCCAGCTGACGTCCATCGCACGAGGCTCGGGCGCATCGGACGTGAAGTCGATCAACTGCCTGTCTGCGGCCATACCGTCTCCAGCGAGCGTCGTCTTGGCAGGCCGGGTACGGCGCACATCTCGTCCGGGGCAGCACACCGACTGTCGCCACCGGAACGCATCATAAGTGCAGACCAGACGGTCGGCGACCTGGTGCGGCGGCGCAACCCGGCCCCGCCCTGCCCGGGCCTGCCGAACGCAATGTCCCTCGCCCGGAGCGGCCGGGCGAGGGACGTTGCGGTGCGGCTGCCCGAGGCGCGAGTGCCTCGTAGCGGAGGGTCAGTTGACGCATCCGGGGACGCTGCCGGGCGGCGGCAGATGTTGGGGAGATTGCCGGCAACCGAGCTGTTGACCAGGGTGACGGAGACGCCGTTCTGGAAGATTCCGCCGCCGTCGGCCGCGGCGCTGTTGGACACGACGGAGCTCCTGGTGAGGGTGGCTGTGGCGTCGTTGAACAGCCCGCCGCCCCGCGATCCGGCAGCGGTGACGGTGTTGGAGAGGAGGCTGGTGGTGTTGACGTTGAGGACGCCGCCGTTGTTCCGGCACGGGCCCCGAAACTCGGACGGGCACGGCAACCGGCACGGGCTCCGGAACGGGGACGGGGACGGGCATAGGCATGGGCACCGGAACAGGCACCGGCGCCGCCAAGATCTGAAGCGCCCCGGCGCACCCAGCGCCGACCGCAGCGCACTCCGCGCCCCGCCCGTAAGCCGGCCTTCCGCGCTGGTGGACGTCCTGTGGACGTCCTGCCGGCTGTCCGTAGGATGACCGTCATCGTGCCGGGGAGGGACTCCTTCGGCGGAGCCGAGGCCTTGGCCTTGAGGAGTGGATGTGGTGACGGGCGACGGCATAGCTTCGGAAGATCGCGTGGCGGAGCACGAGCGGTTGGCGGCGGTGCGTCGCTACGCGATCCTCGACACCCCTCCCGACGGGGCGTTCGACCGGGTGGCGGCCCTGGCGGCACGGATCTTCGATGTGCCGATCGCGTCCGTGACGATCGTCGATGAGGACCGGATCTGGTTCAAGGCCCAGCAGGGCCTGCCCGAGGGCGTGACCGAAATCGGCCGGGAGCCGGGCCTGTGCGCCTCGGCGATCCTCGACGGCGAGCCGTACGTCGTCACCGACGCCCAGCAGGACCCTCGCACCATGGCCAATCCGCTGGTGCACGGGGAGTTGGGCGTGCTGTTCTACGCGGCGGCCCCGATCATCAGCGCGGACGGCCACCGGCTGGGCACGGTCAACGTCCTGGACACCCGCGTGCGTCAGGTCACCGAGGCCGAGATGGCCACCCTTCAGGATCTGGCCACCATGGTGATGGACGAGCTGGAGCTACGGCTGTCGGCCATGCGTACGGTGGCCCGGGAGCGTGAGCTGCTGACCCGCGTCGAGGCGGAACGCGCCCGGCTGGCACAGCTCGCCGGCACGCTGCAGCGCACCCTGCTGCCCCCGGCGCTGCCCCCGGTGCCGGGACTGGAAGTCGCCTCGCACTACGAGATCGCCTCCGCCGACCAGGTCGGCGGGGACTTCTACGACCTGTTCCCCCTGGACGGCGACCGGTGGGCGTTCTTCCTCGGCGACGTATGCGGCAAGGGCCCCCAGGCCGCCGCTCTGACGTCGCTGGCGCGCTATACGATGCGGTCCGCCGCCGTCTACGATCCCGACCCGGTCTCGGTGCTGACCAACCTCAATACCGTCTTGCAGCACGAGGACCAGGCCGAGGACCCGCGGTACCTCACAGCGCTGTTCGGCGTGCTCGACCGCGACGGGGACGGCTTTACGGTCACACTGGCCGGCGGTGGCCACCCACCGGCCCTGGTGCTGCGCGCGGGCGGTTCGGTCGAGCAGGTGCACCCTGCGGGCGGACAGCTGATCGGCGTCCTCTCCCAAGCGCACTTCGCCCAGGTCACCGTCGGTCTGACGCCCGGGGACGCGCTGCTGCTCCACAGCGACGGCCTGACCGAGGCCCGGACTCCGGAGTGGGACAGGCTGGGCGAGGAAGGCCTGCGCAGGCAGCTGACCGGGCTCGCCCCCGTCACAGCGGGCGGGCTGCTGGCCCATCTGCAACGCCTGCTTGCCGGCTTCGGCGCGGGGCTGTCGGACGACACCGCCCTGTTGGCGCTCTCCGTACCCGCGGCGGGAGTCCGGAGCGACTGAACGGGATCGATAGCGACTGAACGGGATCGATCCGCCTTCGTCCGAACGGAACAACCGCCGTCCGAACGGAACGACCGCCGCGTCGCACAACACTGTTCGCGGGCGCCCGGGCCGGCGGCCGGCGGCGGCTCGCCGCATCGGCGTGGTCACGGCATCGTTGGGCAGGCGCGCACAGGAGGCACTACACATGATCACGGATTCACGAGAGAGCGACACTGCCCGGGCCCGGCACGCCCCCGGCCGGCGGCTCACGGTGGACAGGACGCGGCGTGGCCGGTGAGCGGACGGCACCCGCGGCAGAAGCGACGCCCCGGACCCGCCCGAACGGCCTGCCCAGCTCCAAGGACTGCGCGACCGCGCTGCGCAGGACCCCGGTCTCCGTATGGAACGAGGATGTGACCGACTGGGCTGCCGCACTGACCTACTACTCGGTGCTCGCGATCTTCCCGACCCTGCTCGTCACGGTCTCGTTGATCGGCATCGCAGGCTCCGCAGCCGTCCAGCACCTCATCAGCCAGGTGAGCGCTGTCGTACCTCCCGAATCGCGCACGGTCATCGTGCACACGCTGGAAGGGATGGCCGACCAGGGCTCCGCCGTATGGCTGCTGGCCGTCCTCGGCACGGCCGGCGCGCTGTGGTCCGCGTCCAGCTATCTCGCCGTGTTCCGGCGCGCCCTGCACGCCATGCACGGTGTCGAGGATCACCGGCCGGTGTGGCGGACGGTGCCGAGGATCGTGCTCACCGCCCTGGTACTGCTGGCGCTGCTCATCTCCAGCGCGCTTGTCCTGATGCTCACCGGGGAGCTGGCCCGCACCCTGGGCTCGGGTGTCGGCGTGAACAGCGCTGCTGTCACGGCCTGGGACGCCCTGAAGTGGCCCTTCCTGCTGGGCCTGGCCGCCGTGCTCGTCCTGGTGCTGTTCCGCACCGGCCCGGCCGAGACCCGCGGCGTGCGGAACAGGTCTCCGGGTGGTGCGCTGGCCGTCGTCCTGTGGCTCATGGCGTCCATGGGCTTCGCCCTCTACGCCTCGAACGCCGGTACCTACAACCGTCTGTACGGATCACTCGCCGGGGTCATCGTCTTCCTGGTGTGGCTGTGGGTGTCCAACCTCGCCCTCCTCACCGGCGCCCAGTTCAACGCCGAACTGGCCAAGCTCCGCCGGGAGTGACCCCGCGAGCGCCGGCACCGGGCAGAACAGGTGCCGGGACGCCGCAGGCGCCGACCGGGACACAACGAGATGCGCCGGGACGGCTCAGGGTGCCGGCCGCAACAGAACCAGATGCCGGGACAGAGCCGGTGCCGGGACAGAACAGACGCCCGGCAGAGCACCCGCCGGTGGAGGCCGGATTCCGCCCCCGCCGGCCCGGGCTCAAGAGCCCAGACGCCCACCGGTCAGGCGCGCGAGCGGGCCGCGGCGACGCTGGGCGCGCTGCCGGGCGAAAACCACCGTGGCACCCACGAGAGCGACACCTGCGCCACCGGCGGCGGCCAGCGCCTTACGGGCCCTGATCAGCGCCCAGGTGGTGCCGGCCGCAACGGCGGCCTTCTTGGGAGCCGCGGCCACGGTCCGGCCGGTGGCCTGCGCGGTTCCCGCGGCGGCATGCGCGGTCCGCTTGACGGCCGCACCGGCGGCGCTCGCCGCCGAGGAGGTCTCGTCCGCGACCTTCGCGGCGCCGTTCTGCGCGCTCGTCTTCACGGTCCCCGTCGCCTTGGCCGCCCCGTTCTCCGTGTCCTTGGCGGAGTCCTTCATCCTGTCGGCGGCGGCCTTTCCATTGGCCCTTGTCTTGCTTCCAGTGGCGTTCGAAGTCTTCTTCTCAGTCATGGTATTCGCCTTGCCGCTCGGAAATTCAGCAAACCCGGTCACCGTCAGGGCTGGGGAAGCAGCGAGCCCAGAGGGCCCAGATCGAGGTTCAGATCCTCGAGTTTCAAGCCGTGGGTGTCGCACAACTCGGCCATCCGGTCCTGAAGGGTCATCAGCGTCAGGCCGATGCGTTCTTCCTGCTCCGCTGTCAGATCCTCCTGGTCGACACGGTGCAGGGCGGTTCGTTCCATCAGCTGCCGCAGCAGCTCGACAATGGTCAGCACGAGCTTCATGAGGTCACGCTCGACCGTGTCCGGGTCGGTCTTCAGGCGTTGCGCGACGCCGGTTCCGCCACCGCGGTCGTCCGGTCCCGCCGGCAGCAGGTCGAACGCCCTGGCCGCCGCCTGGGCGACTTCCTCCAGACGCGCCCGACCCTCAGGGGCACTAGTCATAGAACGTCGCTCCTCTCCCTTTATCCAGCCCGGTCTCGTCGGCGGTCGTCGTCACCAGGGCGCCGGGCTGTCGGGGCCCACCGAGCGGATCACCGCACGCAGATTGATGTGCACCAGGTCCACATCGGCCACCGACAGCACCAAGTCGCCGGTGAGCACAGCGCCGCCGGTGAGAAGCCGGTCCAACAGATCGATGAGGGCCACCTGCCGCCCGATCGGCGCGGGTTCACTCTCGAACCCGGAAAAGGAGAGGTCACTGCTCATGGCTGCCCCGCCCCGCTCCGGCGGGCTGTGTCGGAGTCGCGAAGGAGTACGGGGCCCACGGGCCGGTCACCTCGACGCGTACACCGGGCAGATCCCGGCACGCCTCCTCGACGGCCGCCCGGAACTCATCGGTGTCCGGGAGCGGCACGAGATACGCCTCGTTGGCGACGTTCTCGCCTGCACCGTGGGCGAGTTCACCCTGCTGAGGACGGTGTGCCATCCGGTCAGTGGCGAGCGATGCCGCCACGGCGGAGATCCGCGCCGCCGCCTCACCCGCGGCGCGGTAGGCGTTCCTCTGCGTGCTCTGCTGCGCCCTGCGCCGCTGGAGGTAGGCCCGGCCGGGGCTCGCGGGAGCGTCCGGCGGGGAGGGTTCCGGAGCCGGCGGCGGGCCGGAGTCCGGGTCCGCGTACACCTTGACGCCCCACTCCACATGGCCCTCGAGGCGGCCGAGAAGCGCGCCGAACTCGTCCCGTGACTCCTCGAGCATCCAGGCCACCCGCTCGTCGTCGAGGTAGACGGTGGCCAGCCGCAGGGGAAGGACGGTCATGTGCCCGGCAAGAGCCTCGACCACCGCGTGGTGGGAGCGAGCGATCTCCTCCAGTTTGGAGAGGTCCTCCAACTGGGCCTTGAGGCCTGCCTCGTCGAAGTCCGCGGCCGGCACGCTGCACGCGACGGCGGACAGCTCACCGGAGCCGACCGTACGCACCGGCGCGCCGGACAGTCCGGACAGCCGGGCTGCCGCGGCCTCGAGCTCCGGGCCCGCGCGGCCGACGGCATACACATAGCTCAGGTGACCGGGACCGGTTGCGGGTGTGAACTGGGTCATCGGCGCATCAGCTCCCGCGCTCCTCTTCGGCGGCTCGCAGCTGGGCGATCTCCGCTCGCAGTCGATCGTTCTCCTCGGCCAGGGACGGCCGCTGACCGCGGTCGCCTGCCACCTGCCGAGGCTCGGGACGGGCCCGGGAGGAGAGCGACGGATCGTGCTCCCACCAGTCGATGCCCATCTCCTTCGCCTTGTCGACGGAGGCCACCAGCAGCCGCAGCTTGATGGTCAGCAGCTCTATGTCGAGCAGGTTGATCTGGATGTCGCCGGCAATGACCACACCCTTGTCGAGAACCCGCTCCAGGATGTCGGCGAGATTCGCCGACGAGCCTCCCTGGCCTCCCTGGCCGTACGGAGCCATGCCCCGGGCCGGGGGCGGCCCCATACGGCCTGCCACCGAATCGGACACGATGAGATCAGCCTCGTTTCTGGAACAGGGTCATCGCCGGGCCGAGGCGGTGCGCCGCGGACGTCCGGCCTTCGTCTCGTCCTCGTCCGGCTCGTCCTCGTCCGGCTCGTCGGCGTACCGGTCGGCGTCCTCTTCCACGCCGGCCTCCTCGTACGCCTCCTCCGGCGCGTCCTCGAGCTCTTCTTCGTCCTCGTGGAGGTCCTCGGGCTCGTCCTCCAGTTCCTCGTCCTGTGCCTCGTCCCGTTCCTCGTAGGTGTCCCCCGGCTCGTCCCCGGGGTCTTCGCCCTCGTCGTCGTGGGAACCGCCTTCGGCACCCTCGAGCTGGTCGGAGCCTTCCGCGCCGTCTTCGCCCTCGTCGTGCGAGCGCTCGTCGCGCTCCTCTTCCTCCAGGGCGCTCTCGTGGTCCACGACGACCTCGCCGTCCTGGATCTCGCCCCGCCAGCCGTCGGTGACTTCGCCACGCATCATGATGAATTTGCGGTAGAGCTTGAGGTCCAGCCGGGCTCGACGGCCCTGGGCGCGCCAGATGTTTCCGGTCTTCTCGAAGAGGCCCTTCGGGAAGTACTCCAGAACCAGCAGCACCCGGGTGAGGTTGTCGCCGAGCGAATGGAAGGTGACGACGCCCTTGACGGTGCCCTTGGCCCCTTCGGTGGTCCAGGTGATCCGCTCGTCGGGGACCTGTTCGGTGACGTTCGCCTTCCAACTGCGCGTGGACTTGGCGACCTTCACCTTCCAGTTGCTGGTGGTGTCGTCGGCCTTCTCGACGCTGACGACGCCCTTGCCGAAGGTGCTGAATTCCTGGAACTGGGTCCACTGGTCGTAGGCCTCCCGGACGGGCACGCCGACATCGATGTCCTCGACGATCGAGACACTCTTCGACTTCCCACCGCCACTCTTGCCTCTGCCCTTGCCGAACACGCCCTTGACCTTGTCCTTTATGGTTTCCTTCAGCTGCGAGGTGCCGGCCTTCACCGCGGCCTGGCCCGGTGACTTCCCCTCCGCCAGCGCCTGGCCTCCCTTGGCGAGGCTGCCCATCAGCCCGCCCGGTCCCCCTTGCCGGGGGTCGCCGAGTTTGCTCACGGTCTCGCCGAGCTTGTGGCCGATCCCCGATACGGCGTGCTCAGCACGGGCCTGGAGGTAGTTCTGCAGTTCCTCCTTGAGGCGGTCGGTGGCCGGGTTGTGCGCGATCTCGTCCTTCACCTTGCCCAACGCGTTACTCATTGCGGCTCCCACGAGTCCTGGAGGCCTTCTTGGCGGCGCCGGACGTGGTCTTGCGCGCAGTCCCGGCCGCCTTCCGGCCACCGCTGGAAGCCGTCTTACGAGCGGTGGAGGACGAGGCGGTCTTACGCGGCCGGGAAGGCGCCTCCTTGCGGCGGGGCCTCTCCTGCCGCTCGCCGTCGTCTCGCGCCTCGTCGTCCCGGACGGCCTCGTCGGGCTCGGACTCATAGGAGTGCTCGGCCCGGTCGTCCTCGCGACCGTTCGCGCCGTCGTCCGCCCGGTCCTCCTCGAGGTCGTCACCGCGGTCATCGGCACGACCGTCGTCCCGAGTTCTGCCGCCGCCCTCCTTCAGCTCGAGGGTCCGATCGCTGAGCGAGTCCGCGAGGGAGTTCGCCCGGTTGGTCAGCGCCGCGGTGGCAGCGGACTTCGTGGCGCCCACCAGCTCCTTGCGCACCTGGTCGCTCAGTCCGCTGAGCACCGGGGAGTTGGCGAGCATCTTGCCCAGCTGCTGCGGGTCCAGACTGAGTTTCTTGCCGGCCAGGAACATGCCCAGGCCGATGGCGACTTTCGCCTTCTTCGTGCGCCCGAGGAAATAACCCCCCACGAGCGCCACACCTAGTTTGCCGTTGGTCATCATCTGTATCTCTCCTTTTTCTCTCCGGCCCGTCCCACGGACGCCGCCGGGAGGGCGTCAGGAGCGAGCCTGCAACTGCCGCTGATACGCCTCCAGCCATTCCAGGCGGTCCAGCAGTTCGTCCTCGCGCCGGTCGAACTCCGCCTCGTCGATGCGCCCTTCGACCAGCGCCGTCTCCAGCTCCCGCAACTCCTGCTTCACGGGTGCGGGGTCGTAGTACTCGCGCTCCGCGGTGAGAACGACCTGGTCCAGCGCCCAGCCGACACCGCGCAGCGGTGCCAGCGGGAAGGTCAGGATCTGCGTGATCAGGCCCATGGTGCTGCCCTCTTCGGTCAGACGAAGCTGTACGGGGGGAGCGGGCCGTGCAGCTGAAGGTCGTAGCCGGTGCCGCGCCGCTCCGCCTCGTCCTGTACCACCTGGGTGAACGCGTTGGCCTTCTTCCGCTCCACCAGGAAGGAGACGTTGAGGAAGTGCTCCTTGGTCGGCTGGCCCGCGACATGGCGGACCGCGGCCGGGGCCACGGTGTTCACGACCTCCTGCCCCGCGCTGTCGTGACGCAGCTGGATTTCGTGGGCGATCAGCTCACCCAGGGCCACTTTGTCGTCGTGGGAGCCCGGGTCCTGGAGGGTGAGGTCGTTCAGCCGTCGCACCTCGTCGGACTCCTTGACGATCTCGCGCAGCAGGTCTTCCTCGTCGCGCGCGACCTTGAGGTTGTACTCGACACACCCCTCGATCTGCTGGAGCCCCTCGGTGTACCCGTCGGTGTTGTCGTCCAGGGCGGTCACAACAGCCTGGTCGTCCGGCGCGACCAGACCGAACCGCATGGGAAGGGCGGAGCCGTCCTCCAGGAGCCGTTCCAGGACCGACTGGTGTGCGATCAGATCACGCCGTTTGGCCCGCAGCTCGATGGGGGCATCGCTCACCACGGCCTTGAGGGAACGGGCATTCAGCGTGCGCAGGGTTCCGGCCGGTTCGCCGACCCCTTCGAGACCGTCCAGCCGGAGGGGGTGGTCGCCAGCGGTAATCGCGTAGATGTAGACGGTCATGAATTACTCCTCTTCCTGCTTGCGACGGGCCGGACGCCGACTGCTGGAGGACGACGTGGACTTCGGGCGGCGTTCCTCCTGCTCCTCCGTGTCGGAGCCGCTGCCCTTCTGGAAGGACTCGCTGAACGCCTCGACGGCACCGCTCAGCGCTCCTTTCGACTTCCCTTTGGCACCGTTCTCGGTCAGCTCTCCGGCGAGCTCGGTGAGCTTGGTGGGTGCCTTGTCGCCCGCCTCGAGGTCAAGCCGGTTGCACGCCTCGGCGAAACGCAGATACGTATCGACGCTGGCTATGACGACACGCACATCGATCTTGAGTATTTCGATGCCGACCAGGGACACCCGGACGAAGGCGTCGATGACGATGCCGCGGTCCAGGATGAGTTCCAGGACGTCGTAGAGACTTCCTTTGTTCCTGCCGCCGGCGGAACCGGACTGCTGCTGCATGACTGTCATGTGCTGCTCTTCCCTTCGATGATCGCGATCAGGGGCTGCGGGGCCCCGTCAACGGCGTTCTTCCCGGTCGATCTGGCCCCGGGCGTACCGGTGCGTCCGTTCATATCCGAGCAGTTGTCCCTCGGAGTCGAGAGTCACCCGGTAGGTCGCCATCACACTCGACGTATCGGGGATGCGCTCGATCTCCATGACCTCGACATCCGCGATCCAACCGTCGTCCGACGCCTTGAGAGTGGACACCGAGTCCGGGGCCTTCCCCAGAAGCTCTGACAGTTGCTCGGCTGCTTTTCGCATGGCAACAGGTGCCGAGGGGCGCTCGCTCTTCTCGCCTCCGTTGTCCCTGCTCTCGGTCGTTGCCATAGGGAGACTTCCCTCCGGGGGTCGGTCGGAATGGATACGCCGATATCTCTCGGCTCGACTCCGCCTGCCCTGACCCCCTGGGCGTATGCCCCAACTTTCATGATCTTTGGCAAATCCATGGCCACACGGCAACACCGGGCGGGCGGGGCTTGGTTGATATTTCACCGACGGCTGTTTCCGCGTTCGTGCTGCGCCCGAAAATGGGCGGGCGGAACCGGCGGACGTATCACGTCGGATGTCGTCGATTTCGTCCGCGGGCTCCGCCCGGGTACGGCAAGCGGTGCCTAGTCCTGCTTGAGCATCTGACCGCGGAGCTTGGTCAGGGTGCGGGTGAGGAGCCGGGAGACGTGCATCTGTGAGATGCCGAGTTCCGTGCCGATCTCCGACTGGGTCATCTCGCTGCCGAAGCGCATCTGCAGGATGCGCTTGTCGCGGTCGTCCAGGTTTTGGACCAGGGGCTTCAGGGCGTGCAGGTCCTCCACGATCTCCAGGGCCGGGTCGACGTCGCCGATCCGGTCGGCCAGCGTGGGGTCACTGCCGCCGGCGTCCTCGCCGACCTGGATGTCCAGTGAGCCCGCCACGTAACCGTTGCTGGCCATCCGGCCCTCGATGACGTCCTCGGCCGTCATGCCCATGTGCTCGGCGAGTTCGTTCGTCGTCGGTGAGCGGCCCAGGTCGGTCGAGAGATGTTCGGTGGCCTTGGCCAGTTCCAGGCGGAGTTCCTGGAGCCGGCGGGGAACGTGGACGGCCCAGCTGGTGTCGCGGAAGAAGCGCTTGATCTCGCCCACGATGTAGGGGATGGCGAAGGTGGTGAACTCCACCTCGCGGCTCAGGTCGAACCGGTCGATGGCCTTGATCAGGCCTATCGTGCCCACCTGGACGATGTCCTCCATCGGCTCCGCACGGTTGCGGAACCGGGACGCGGCGAACTTGACCAGCGACAAATTCAGTTCGATCAGCGTGTTACGGGCGTACTGGTACTCGTGCGTCCCCTCCTCCAGCACCGTCAGACGATCGAAGAAGAGCTTCGACAGCGCCCGCGCGTCCTTCGGAGCGACCCGACCCGGATCTTCCACCGACGGAAGATCGGAGAAGGAAGCAGAGCCCGCCACCGCTTCTGACTGCCCGGCCCGATCAGATCCCTTCTCGGCCGTGCTGTACATGACGCCCTCCCTAGCGCTCTTTGCTGCGGTTCTGCTGCGCCTACCCCGGCAAAACGGTCCCACACACGAGTACCTGCTCCCCACTGAAGCCAAGGGAACTCCTCGCCCAGCAGGGCGGCTTCGGACAGAGATCCACCGTCGGCGGCCCCGGGAGCGGGTGAGAGGGCAATACGGATTACACGGGGTTGGGAATCCGGTGCCGGGGCACACGGCTGCTCGGAGGTTGATAACTATGGTTCCCCTGCTACTCGTCCTGCTTCTCGCACTGGTTCTCTTCGGGGCCGGTTTCGCACTCAAGGCCCTGTGGTGGATCGCCGTCATTGTGCTTGTCGTGTGGCTGCTGGGATTTGTCCTGCGGCCCGGCGCCGTCGGCGGCAAACGGAGTCGCTGGTATCGCTGGTAATCAACGCACCAGCTCTATTTGAAGGGTGGGGCCGACCGGTAATGGACCGGTTCGGCCCCACCCTTCATGGCGTATTCATGAACGGAGTCTCTGCGGCAACAGTCCTCCCGGTCTCCATGAATTGAGCAGGAGCTATCGCCCCATGGAACGTTGATACAAGCCCTGCGCATCGGGTGAGGAAAAGATCGCTTCGCCACCACGGCAATTGAGCGGTGCCGTGTCGTCCGGCTCCGGGGGCAGCAGTGCCAAGCGGCACCACCCCCGCCCCGGCCGACACCGCCCTGACCGCTCGCCCCCGCCCCGGCCGCTGCCCACCCCCGGCGAGGACGGCAGGCCGTCGGATTCGCGGGATACGGGGATACGGGGGATACGGGGGCAGGGGGCGCGACCGTACAGGCATGGGGGCGTCGCCGTCACCGCCGTTCGCTGCGGCGACCGCCGCGTGGCGGTCTCTCGTTCTGCATCTCCTCGACCCGCGCCGCTGCCTTCTCGGCCCGCTCGCGGTCCCGATCGGACGTCTGCCGGGCCCGCAGGGCAGGTCCACGGGCGACGCGTTCGGCCTTCCTCGCCGCGGACAGCGCCTCCTTCGCCTGACGCAGCCCCTCGGTCAGCTCCTCCACCTGCTCCTCGGCAAGCCGACGCTGACGCTCCGCGTCGGTCAGAACGTGCTGAGCGGCGGTGGCCTCCTGTTCGCTGTCCTGGGAGGCCCGCTCCAGCTCCTCGGCTTCCTGCCGGGCCAGGTCCAGTCGTTCGCGCCGTTCGCGTTCCGCGCGGGCCCGTTCCCTGTTGTGCTCGGCCAGGTCCGTCACCCGGGCAGGCCGCCGGCCGGGGCCCTCCCGGTCGGCGCCGGACCGGGGCGGCGCAGGCCTGCGGGAGGACGCCTTCGAGGGGCGCAGCGGGTGGACGGTCGCGCTCTGCGGCGGGCCGAAGCCGGCGGGCGGGGTGAGAGTTTTGGCCATACGGCCGGTGGCGAGCTCGTCGGCGGCGTCGGGATCGGCCAGAGCCGCCTGCACGGTGGCCTCGACTTCGCGCAGGGCACTCTCGGCCGCCGGGCGCCCGGCTTCGATGGTGAGCTGCTTGGCCTGCTGGGACAGAGCCGCGACCAGACGGCGCTGCTGATGGGCCAGGTCGCGGAGCTGCCGGCCGTCCAGCTCCCGGTGCGCACGGCGCAGCTGATCCCCGAGGGCGAGCAGTGCGGTGATCCGGTCGCGGTCGCTGCGGACGAGCAGATTGACGGCCCAGGCCGCCAGGGTCGGACGGCGCAGAGCGCGGATCTTCGCCGCGTCCCCGCGCGGTGCGGATTTCGCGGCCCGGTCACGTGCCGCGACGAAATCCTCCGGCGGCAGCGCGTACAGCTCGTCGGCGATATCCTCCCAACCCATATCGCAATATTTACACTCTTCTCCCCGGCCCGCGGTCGGGCAGCGGCCGAACGACGTCGCAGGTCGTACGCCTTGAGCGCAGGCGGGCGACCGTCCGGACCGGCAGGTGACGGCCCGCTTCCCCGGGGAATCACCCGACTGCCGGGGAACCGTTTACGGCCCGCACCCGTTGCCCATTCGGGCAAAGGAATCGTCAAGGGTGTGGCCCGCGCCGGATTGAGCAGGGGATTTCCATGGGTGTCAGCCTCTCCAAGGGTGGCAACGTCTCACTGAGCAAGGAGGCCCCGGGCCTGACCGCGGTCACCGTCGGGCTGGGCTGGGACGTCCGCACCACCACGGGCACCGACTTCGACCTCGACGCCAGCGCTCTGCTGGTCAACAACAGCGGCAAGGTCCCGTCCGACCAGCACTTCGTGTTCTTCAACAACCTCAAGAGCCCCGAGGGCTCCGTCGAGCACACCGGTGACAACCTCACCGGTGAGGGCGAGGGTGACGACGAGCAGATCAAGGTCAGCCTCTCGACCGTACCGGCCGATGTCGACAAGATCATCTTCCCGGTGTCGATCCACGAGGCCGAGAGCCGCAGCCAGAGCTTCGGCCAGGTCCGCAACGCCTTCATCCGCGTGGTGAACCAGGCCGACAGCAACGAGCTGGCGCGCTACGACCTCAGCGAGGACGCCTCGACCGAGACCGCCATGGTCTTCGGCGAGCTGTACCGCAACGGCGCGGAGTGGAAGTTCCGTGCCGTCGGCCAGGGGTACGCCTCAGGCCTGCGCGGGATCGCCCAGGACTTCGGCGTCGGCGTCTGACAGAAAAACCGGAGGATGCAGCGGGGCGGGCTGTTCGTCGGCCGACGAACAGCCC